>JANXCF010000017.1 GCA_025059995.1 Leptospiraceae bacterium | reverse complement strand
AAATAGAAACTTTTTTTGATGAGTATAAAAACACTTTTCTTACACCAGTTCATAAAGCTGTTTTTCTTTTAGGTGTTCTTGCTAAAAAACTTATGATAATCCAATTCCAAGAACGAAGTAGTACACCTTTTTATAAAAATTTTAAAGGTCTAAGGTTAGAGGAAGAAGATTTTAAAAGTTTATTGCCCAAAATTATAAATAAACTTGAAGAATATAAGAAAAATTATTATTCTAATTTAGAAGAATTGATTTCATTATATTTTTTAGAAGCTGGCAATGGTTGGAAAATTAGCAATGAAGAACTTAATTTCTACTTTGTTCTTGGGATGTGTCTACATAAAAAAGTTTCTGAAATTTTAAAAATAGAAAAGGAGGAACAAAAAGATGAATAAAAAAGATGAAAATGTTAAAAACAGATCAGAATTAGTTTTTATATATGATGTAACAGATGCTAATCCTAATGGAGATGTTGATGAAAACAGACCAAGGATTGATGACGAAACCAGAGTT
>JANXCF010000016.1:256-533 GCA_025059995.1 Leptospiraceae bacterium | reverse complement strand
ACAAGTGAGAATCCTGGCATGAGTAGCAGCGAAGACAGGTGAAAAACCTGTCCGCCGGAAGCCCCAGGTTTTGGCGGCAATGTAAATCATCCGCCAGTTAGCCGGGACCCTAAGGTGAGGCTGAAAAGCGTAGCCGATGGGAAGCGGGTCAACATTCCCGCGCCAGCGGTGTGGAGCCAGAGTCGTGACGCAGGAGGCTAGGAAGAGCCACCTATGGAATGGTGGTCCAAGGTAGTAGGAGGGGGTGGCAGGCAAATCCGTCACCCCAACTCCGAGA
>JANXCF010000016.1:0-246 GCA_025059995.1 Leptospiraceae bacterium | reverse complement strand
GGTAACTCTTCTGACGCCACACTGCCGAGAAACAACGGCGCTGGCGTTGAAGCATCGCTGCCCGTACCGGAAACCGACACAGGTGGGCTGGGTTAGCAGCCTAAGGCGTCGGGGGAACTCTCCTCAAGGAACTCGGCAAATTACCCCCGTACCCTTGGTAGAAGGGGGGCCCGTGGGAGTGAAGCCCTCGCGGTGTAAGCTCCTGTGGGTCGCAGAGACCGGGTGGTGCCGACTGTTTATCAAAAA
>JANXCF010000015.1 GCA_025059995.1 Leptospiraceae bacterium | reverse complement strand
CGTTCTCTTCCACACCTTCCCACGCCCCGGCTCAGAGCTCCCAGAGGGCTGGAAGTGGGTTAAATTGGGGGAGGTGTGCATTATATATGATAATGCTCGCAAACCTATAAAGAAAGAGGACAGGATATCAGGTGATATTCCATACTGTGGTGCAAACGGCGTCATTGACTTTGTTGATGGATACACTCACGAAGGTGAATATGTTTTAATTGCTGAAGATGGCGGGTTTTATGGACCATACGAACAAACCTCATACATTATGAAAGGCAAGTTTTGGGCTAATAACCATGTGCATGTTGTGAGTTCTGTCGATGGAGTGATTGTTAGTGAATATCTTAATTTTTGGATAAATAGGGCGGACCTTAGAGACTTTTTAACAGGAGCAACAAGACCAAAATTAAATCAATCCTCTATGCTAAAAATTCCTATCCCCCTCCCCCCTCTTCAAGAACAAAAACGCATAGTCCAGAAAATACAGGAAATATTCTCTCGCACCAAGGAGCTAAAGAGAGAAGTAGAAGTAGCAAGAAAAGAAGCGGAGGCTCTGTGGACGTCGGTCCTTTTCCACACCTTCCAACGCCC
>JANXCF010000014.1 GCA_025059995.1 Leptospiraceae bacterium | reverse complement strand
TAGGTAAGGTTCCAGCTTGTCCGACACACCGACCGCACCCCCGCCTGGACCTCCACCACCGTGGGGCGTAGAAAAGGTTTTATGTAAGTTAAAGTGCATAACATCCACACCCCAATCACCTGGCTTAGTCAAGCCAACCAAAGCATTCATGTTGGCACCATCCATGTAGAGGAGCGCATCCCTTCTGTGAAGAGCCTCAGCTATATCTCTTATTCTTCTTTCAAAAATCCCTAAGGTGTTAGGATTGGTTATCATAAAGCAGGCTACATCAGTGGCTGGGTTTGTGCCATGAGACGTATCAGGGACCAAAACCTTCCTTTTGTGGAGGTTCTCCCTGTCCTTGTGATAGGCAAGTATCATCAAAAGACCAAGCAACTCACCATGTGCTCCGGCAGCAGGTTGAAGATTTTAAAAGCTCCTGCAGTTGTTAAATCAACCTAAGAGTTCCCTGTGCATACTGGTCTGGTGTCATTGGATGGAGGTTTTTGAAGCCTTCAATGTCTGCAAGTTCTTCGTTTATCCTGGGATTGTATTTCATGGTGCAGGAACCCAAGGGCACCATGGTGGTATCTATGGCGTAGTTTAGTTGTGAAAGCCTGGTGTAATGTCTAACCACATCAAGCTGGGATAATTCTGGAAATTTCAGGTCTTCACGGAAGTATTCACCCAGATAGGCTTGAGGGTCTA
>JANXCF010000013.1 GCA_025059995.1 Leptospiraceae bacterium | reverse complement strand
AGAGTTAGTTTCATTGTTGCATTCGGGAAAAATAGGAAGTTTTTCTATAATGAATTTAAGGATATTGTAAATGTCTATGAATTTGAAAACTTAGAGGATGCTATAAAGTTTGCACTTGAAAATTCAAATAAAGAACCTATCTTATTTTCTCCAGGTGGTTCAAGTTTTGATTTGTTTAAAGACTATAAGCATAGGGGAAAGATTTTTAAAGAAATTGTTTTGAAATTGTAGATTATAGTTTACCTTTAAAAGCTTTGTCAAGCACCGATTTTTCAAGGAGTTTTAATTCTTCTTCTGATTTTTCTATTTCTTTAATTATTTCTTTTATTTTGCTATGGACTTTTTCAAGATATTGGACTATGCGTTTTTGTTCTTGAAGAGGGGGGAGGGGGAGGGAGAGTTGAGATATTTTAGAAAGTTTTAGTGATGGATAAGAAGGATTGTCTGTATGATTCTTCATATCTATAGTTAAGATTGCATAAAGAGCATACTTACTATCAAGAATACTCTGAATAGGCTCAACTGCAGCTAAATGCGACACTATGTATGCATCTATAGCTAAAAGAACTTTTCTGTTAGTAAGAATAGCAGCACCGCTTCGTGGGAACAAGACAGTTCCTGGCTTTGCCTTCACCAAATGAAGTTCTTCGACTGCTTTTTGATTTATACTGTCTTTTGTGTTTAATAACTCATATCCATGGCTTAGAGATAAATCTGATACTCTA
>JANXCF010000012.1 GCA_025059995.1 Leptospiraceae bacterium | reverse complement strand
GTTGGGGGAGGTGTGTGAGTATGCAAGTGGCATATGGGGTCCAGAAGCAGAAAATGAAGATGAAGGATATCCAGTTATTAGGTCAACGGAGATAAGTGGTATGTATATAAATCCAAACACTGCTCTGGTTAGGAAGATAAGCAAGCATATAGCGTCCAAATATACTCTAAAGGACGGGGACATTCTTGTAAATAAATCAAGTGGAAGTCCACACTTAGTAGGTTGGGCCGTCTTGTTTAAGAAAACAGACGAAAGCAAGGAATATTTATTCTCTAATTTCATGCTTCGTCTAAGAGCTAAACAAGATATCCTACTCCCCCACTTTTGCCTATACTATCTTCATAGTCCATCAGCTCGTGAAATATACCTAAAAGCCCAAGATACCACCACTGGATTGAGAAACTTAAGAGTCAGAGAATTCATCCAACTTCCCGTCCCCCTCCCCCCTCTTCAAGAACAAAAACGCATAGTCCAGAAAATACAGCAAGTATTCTCTTGCACCAAAGAGCTAAAAAGAGAAGTAGAAGAAGCAAGAAAAGAAGCGGAAGCCCTGTGGAAGTCAGTTCTCTTCCACACCTTCCCACGCCCCGGCTCAGAGCTCCCAGATGGCTGGAAGTGGGTGAAATTGGGGGAGGTGTGTAATATAAGAGCTGGAGGGACTCCGAGTAGGAGTATAGAAGAGTATTGGGGAGGAAGCATTCCATGGGTCAAAATAAGTGATATACCTGAGGATGGGCATGTTTACAAGACAGAAGAGGCAATAACAGAGGAAGGGCTTAGAAACTCATCAGCAAAGGTTTTTCCTGCAGGAACTATATTGTTTAGTATTTTTGCCACTATTGGAAAGGTTGGCATGCTTCACATAGATGCCGCAACTAATCAAGCAATAGCTGGGCTTGAGATAAAGGATGAGAGCCTTGTTGATAGAGAATATCTCTTTCACTGCTTGAAATATATGGGAAGCTATTTACAGAGTGATAGTAGAGGCATGGCTCAAAACAATATAAATCAAACAATACTCAAGGCTTTTTCCATCCCCCTCCCCCCTCTTCAAGAACAAAAACGCATAGTCCAGAAAATACAGCAAGTATTCTCTTGCACCAAAGAGCTA
>JANXCF010000011.1 GCA_025059995.1 Leptospiraceae bacterium | reverse complement strand
CACTGCCTCTGTCTTTTCTTTTGCTTCCTGAATGGTAGAAAGAACGTAAGCAATGGCTTTTTGTTCGGAAAGAGGGGGAAGGGGGATAATAATATTCTCTATATTTTTAGGGCTAATATTGCCCTGAGCACTTCTTAAAATATTACCAACAATATACTCTCTAAAATTTTTAAGTTGAGTACAATAAAAAAGATATTCTCTAATAATTTCGTCATTAAAAATTAAAAACTTTCCAACTCGCTGATTTAACAAAGACCCTTCATATTTTTTAGGTACTACTGCTACTTTTCCTATAGTTGCACCTGTTAATGCTATTAATATATCACCCTCTTTAAGTAGGAATTTCTTATGTTCATCAAATATTTTATCTCGAGGAAAAAAACTTGATTTTTGATCAACGATAATAGTTCCATTCTGTAAGTTACTAATTTTAACGACAAGAATTCCATCAGAAATAAAATCATTACTTTTAAAGGCATATCCACTTATTACCTTACAATAATTTTTTAATTTTTTTTCTTGCCAATCAATTGGTATCAAACCAATTTCCGTATTCTTAAAATCTCTTTCAATATTAAACCTAATGCTCATTTTTTACTTAACTACTTTTAGTCATTTGGATTTTTGCTAGTACTTTTCGATATAATAACCATTTTCTACCACAGAGATTGCGGAGATTTGCTCAGAGAACCGCATAAATTTCACCTCAGCATTACTTTGCATTGTATTAAACTATCTTCTGTAAAATAAATTTTATTTACATTAAATCACAAATCATAAATCGCAAATCTCAAATCGTAAATCTCAAATTATAGATCTCAAACTTTCCAATACCAGTCTCACCACCTGCCAGTGTTCGGGGATGGTGCCTATTTCTGTTTCTTTGACTTTCATAGTCTCTGGATTGCCAATCTTCCACTCTGCTCCTTCTTTATAAACTCCATAAGTAAAAAGATGTTTCATCATTGATTTTTTAAGCTCTTTGGTTGCCTTAATCACTGCCTCTGTCTTTTGCTTCCTGAATGGTAGAGAGAACGTAAGCAATGGCTTTTTGTTCGGAAAGAGGGGGATTTACGATTTTAAGATTTTCGATTTGCGATTTATTAATCCCACCGATTAGACCGTGATAAAAACTTTTAATCTGTTTCTGTCCTATTCCAGAAAAAAGAACAAAAAATAAGAAATGATTTAATAAATCATCATCTTTTGATCGAATAATGAATAAATGTTCATTTATTGCCATTTTCTCGATAGGAAGATTTTTAATATATGCAACCTTACCCGTTTTAGCTCCGTCTTTACATAGAAGAATATCAAACAGATTAATTTTTCCTTTTTTCATCTTATTGAAAAATTCTGAGGAAATATATTTTGGATTTTTAAGAGAAATATTACCGTTATTATCAATATGTTCGCAACCCAAGCTTAAAATATCTCCCTTTTCTAAACTACCTCCCTTTTCTCTTTTTCCAACCTCAAAGATTGCTTTTTCACCTAAATAATATGTTTCCCAATCCTGAGGTATTTCACCAAGTGATGTTTCTATAAATTTTGTTTCGATATAAAATTTATATCTGTAATCCATAAAAATATAATATTTTATTTTATATTTTTCGTTAATGATTTTAAATAACGTATCTCACAAACTTTAAATCTCAATTTGTAATTAATAAATCTAACGCAAAAAACCACATCTAATAAAATCCCCAATCTCAAATCCCAAATCGCCAATCTCAAATCTCAAATCGCCGATCGCCAATCCCAAATCGCCAATCGCCAATCGCAAATCTCAAATCGCCAATCTCAAACTTTCCAATATCTCCCACAACCTTTTATCTGCCTCTCTTCTTTCTTCCTCTGCTTCTTCAAGCTCAACAATAGCCTCTTGCAGTGGCAAAACCTCTTCCTGATTATTCTTTGCTACATATCTTGAGGGGCTTAAGTTATAGTCATTCCTTATGGCTTCTTCTATACTGATAATCTTGCTTATGCCCTCTTCCTCTTTCCAATCTGAATATATCTCATAGACCTTCTGAATGGTGCTTTGAGGAAGGTAATTTTTGGGTCTTCCCTTTTCATAAAGGTCAGAGATATTAATAAGAAGGATTTGGGATTTTCTATCTGAGATTTTGTTTTTGTTAATAACAATAATAACACCAGGAGCAGTTGTGTTATAAAACAAATTCTCTGGAAGCAGGATAACTGCCTCAATAAGGTCATTGTCCACAAAGACCTTTCTGATATCCCTTTCCCTGTTTCTGCCAGATGTCCCGCTTCCTCTGGATACCGCTCCTGTGTCAATAACAACGGCCATTCTTCCTTTGTCTTTTAGACTTGCATACATATGCTCAATCCAGCCCCAATCTGCTGAGCTTTCTGGAGGATAGCCAAAGCTAAAGCGACCATAAGGGTCTTTTTCATACACACTTTGCGAAAACTTTTGATTCCACATTGGATTAGCTACAATAAGATCAAATCTTCTTAATGAACCATCAGGGTTTAAAAAGGCAGGTCTTTCCTGTATTGCCGAGGGCTATCTGTGCTTGCATATTATGGATAAATACATTCATTTTAGCTATCGCATAAGTGGTATGGAGTATCTCCTGTCCATAAAATTTAAGGGGCGCTATGCGTGGATCATTGTTATAATTTTCTTTAAACCTTAGATGGCACTTAATCAAAAGCCCGCCTGAGCCACAGCAGGGATCATAGACTTCTTCTCCTGGTTTGGGGTCTATCAAATACGCCATCATAATGGCTACTTCCATTGGGGTGTAAAATTCTCCGGCAGACTGTCCTGAGCCTTCTGCAAATTTTCTTAAAAGATATTCATAAGCCCTTCCAAGTATGTCAGGCTCTACATCATTAAGCCCGAGCCTGTATCTACCGAGTATATCAATAAGCCCTTTGAGGCTGTCATCACTTATAATCCTCTGCCCTGCTGCGGTGGCATTAAAATCAACAATGTCTATCACTCCCTGTAATTTCGGGTTATGTTTCGCTATCTCTCTAACGCAATCGGTTAAAAACTCACCTAAATTTGTAGTCTGTTTTGCTATATTGTTCCATCTTGATGTTGGCGGAATGTAAAAGCTGACTAATTTTGGATCTTTACTTATATAAAATTCTGCTTTTTCTTTACTACCATAGAGTGTTATAAGCTCATTAAATTCATCTTCAAACACATCAGAGATCCTTTTAAGAAATATCAAAGGTAGGATATAATCCTTGTATTTGGGAGCATCAACCTCTCCCCTTATTTTACAGGCTGCTTCCCATAGCCAGTTTTCTAATGTCTTTATTTCCATAGTTGCATTACGAAAAGCACATTCCATGAAAGTCAAGAATAAAACGTCTTTTCTTTCCTACCCAAAGTTTGCGAGTTTTTTAAGTAGTTGCTTATGAGCTTATCGTAATTCTGATATTGTAGTTAGGATGCGGCGGAATAAACGGGTGGGATTAAAAGCCCCTACGAGGTGAATGTAGGGGTTGGAGTTTTGACTTTTAGAGTTTGTATTTTTCTTTGATTTGTTTGTGGTCCTCTTCGAATTTTTTGTGATCCTGACCTATTTTGGCGTGTTCTTCCTTGATTTGAGCGATGGCTTTTTCAAGTTCTTCTACGCTCATTTGAGCGGCTTTTTGATAAATTTCTTCATGTTTTTTTAAAATTTCAGCATGTTGAGCCATAACTGTTTCGTGTTCTGAAAGAAGTTTCTTGGCTTCTTCAAATTCTTGAGGCTTGATTTTTTTGTTTTTTACTCCTTCTTCAAGTTTTTGGATCAAAGCCTTGTGTTCATCTTCTACGGTTTTGTGGTGATCAAGAACGCCTTTGTGTTCTGCCTCAATCTTTTTCATTTCTTCCAGCAACTTACTCTTTTTCCCATTGCAGGTGATGACAAACAAAGGTAAAGTGAGGAGTAATATCAAATATTTGACTTTCATAGTTACCTCTGGAATGAAAATTTTAAGTAAATACAAAAAAATGTTATGTGTGATATTTGTAAATTTTTTTCAAAACATCGAAACTTTTTTATGTAATAAGTGTTTTTGGTATAAAATTAGCTGTGCGTGAAGGAATTCGTCTGATTTTGTGTTTTTTTAGTCTTAGTTTCTAATGCTGTTAAAAACGAATTCTAAATAATGCATCTACCCAATCAGGGTAGATGCAGAGCTCGAATTTATTCTTTGAAAATTCCTGTGGGTATTAATTTGATGAAGTAAACGAATCCAACTCCTCTATCAATAGAATAATCAGATGCAAGACCTACATCAACAAGACCTGAAAGATCTGGTCTTTGTGCACGAGGTCGATCCACGAAGGCATGTTGCACATTTGCAGTCAATACATATTGTCCATTAATGTTAGCGTATTCAAACATACCTGTGACTTCGCCACCGGTTTGGATGGTTCCTATTCGGGTGAGTGTCTTTCTCTTTAGATCGTATGCCCATATCATGTTATTGAAATGAAATCTAGTGTCCTCGCCAATGAGTAAGATGTTTTGTCCGATATATCTTAAGTTATCTGGAGCTGCAATTTTATTTGGATTGCATGTATAGATTTCAAAGTATGGTTCACCGGGTTTTAATCTTTCTCCAACAACAATAGCTCTCATCTTCGTTGCTGTGAGATTATCATCCACATCCAATTCATATACGGCACCACAAATATTCTCCTGTAGCTGTATGTGGTCTCTTCCATCAGACATACCACCTCTTATTGCTGTGATGTCAAAATAGATTTTCTTGTTATCGGGATCATAAGACAAACCTTCGCCCTTTTCGAACTCAATCGTAGCTCCT
The DNA here is from genome assembly GCA_025059995.1 of Leptospiraceae bacterium. Lineage (NCBI taxonomy): Bacteria > Pseudomonadati > Spirochaetota > Leptospiria > Leptospirales > Leptospiraceae > Leptospiraceae bacterium. Next base: position 24,307 of record JANXCF010000011.1, on the reverse strand, counting down.
AAATAACGTGCATACTTTCTTGTTTCTAAGAAGGCGGCTGCTTTCCTTACCTCAGCATCATTAGCAAATAAAGGAGATCTTAGGCTTCCTACTCGTAAGTTCAAGCAGTATTCATAACCTTGACCATCACCAAGTTCATCTTCTCTTATGAACGTATATCCTGCTGGACAGTTTCCTCCTGAGGCTGCTGCGACTTGGAATATATCAGAAAGCTTTGGTTTTTTGTCGATGATAGCTTTTACTTCTTGATCGCATCCTCTACCCAACTCTATCCAGTTAATATCAAAACTACCACCACCATTTCCGTCTGTTTGAGTTAGCCTCGCAGCATAAAGAGTACCGCACCAATTCCTGTTAAAAGATGTGACTGGCTGATCCAAAACCAATCTGTAGAAACCTTCAAAGAGGCTTCTTTTTTTCAAATATCAAAGTTTCTAATGCATTTCAAAACTACCTAGAGTTTATATACTATTCTTCAAATCAGTAATTTCTAAAAAATAATGACAATAACTTTCTTTAAAATTAACTGGTTTTTGGATGTGGGATTATGTTTTAAAAAATTCTTTTCGTTTGTGGAATGTCTTTTCTGTTTTAGGGAAAAAAGGAATCCAGCTGATTCCAAATCCGAATGTGCCATTGCCAAGACTCTTACGAGAAACCTTCGAAGAACTTGGAGTCACTTACATCAAGTTGGGTCAGTTTATTGCCAGTGCTCCTTCTTTTTTTCCAGAAGAATACGTGATGGAGTTTCAAAAATGTTTGGATCAGACAGAACCCGTTCCTTTTAGCGTGATTGAAAAAATTTTAGTAGAAGAGTTTCGAAAGCCACTTTCTTCTATTTTTGACTCCATCGAAGAAAAACCCATCGCAAGTGCTTCGATCGCTCAGGTTCATGGAGCTGTACTCAAAGACGGAACCGATGTTGTGCTAAAGATACAAAAACCCGGTGTCAAGGACGTTATCCTTACGGACACAAACTTTCTTTATTTTGCCGCCAAATTGTTTGAATTTTTAGTTCCTGAGGTGGAAAGACTTTCATTATCAGAACTGGTTGAGGACCTTCAAAAAAGCATGATCAACGAATGTGATTTCATCTTAGAGGCTAAACACACAAAAGACTTTCGAAGGTTTTTAGAAAAATATCAAATCCCGCATGCCACCGTGCCGAAAATATATGACCACTTAACTACGAGTCGAGTAATCACAATGGAAAGGCTTTATGGGGTTCCCTTCTGGGATTTCGAAGCCGTAAAAAAGATCGTTCCAGATCCAAAAGAAATGATGATAAAAACGCTAACAACGTGGTTTCTCAGTCTGGTCGAAAATGATTTCTTCCATGCTGACTTACACTCTGGAAACTTAATGGTGCTTTTTGATGGCAGAGTGGCATTTATTGATTTTGGCATTGTGGGGAGGATTTCCCAAAAAACTTGGCAGGGTTTACAAAAGATTGTATTAGCAATGGAAGCTGAACCTCTTGATTATCTTCTTTTAGCAGAAGGTTTGATGCAAGCAGGTATTGCAAAACAAGCAATCAGCAAAGACAAGTTTGCTCAAGATTTAAAATTAGCTTTTGAGACTCTCCAACAATGGGACAGCATGATTTCAGAAGAACTCACCGAAGAAGAAATCAACAAGAAGTTTTTAAAAATCATCCAAGTAGCAAAAGAAAATGGGATTCGCTTCCCACGGGAATTTGGACTTATTCTAAAACAATTTTTATATTTCGATAAATACCTCAGAACTCTTGCTCCCGATATAAGAATGGTCGAAACGATGAGCTCCCTCGAATAGAAAAGTAGAGCATGAAAATCACAAGCAAAGGAAGGTATGGCATCAAAATCCTTTTAGACTTGGTCAAAAATTCTAACGAAAATCACTGGATAAAATCAAAAGAAATCTCAGAACGACAAAACATCCCCATCAAATACTTAGAACAAATCATGAATATTTTAAAAAAATGTGGTTATGTGGAAAGCAGTCGGGGGGCTGATGGAGGTTATCGTTTATCAAAAGAACCTGAAGCCATCACTCTCTATGAAGTATTAAAGTGCTTAGAGGGAGATTTAAGCATACTGGATCCAAAGAGTGATATTTCTTCTGGTAGAGCTGGATTATTCTGGAAAGAAATCGATGAAAAAATCCAAGAAATGCTTTCGATTAATTTGAAGGAGTTTCTCAACAAGTTAGAAAACCAAGATGACGTTTTTATGTATTACATATAATTTATCGAATGGGTAAAGAAAAAATACTCAGAGGATCAGTATTAAAGCCGTCAATCCACAAAGAATAATGCAAATGAGCTCCGAGAGCTCTTCCAGTAGCTCCCACTGTGCCAATCGGTGTTCCAGCTTGGATGAATTGATCCTTTGACACAAAAAGGTCCTTCAGATGCATGTAGCCAGAAAATACTTTATTTCCGTGATTTATCAAGACGAACCTGCCTTCGAAGTAAAAATCATCAGCAATCACGACTTTTCCGTTTGCGATCGAAAACACCAAATCGCCTTCATTGCCTCTTAAATCCACACCCTTGTGGATACCTTGATAGGGGGAGTAAAAAACCTTTTTTCCATCAATGATTTCGTAATACTGATAGGTTCGGATTTTATGCCACTCTGAGGTGACGTAATGATAGTCTCGAGGATGAGAAAGATGGTTTGTAAGTAAATTCGGAAGAACTTCATCAAAGGCATTTTTTTTCACAAACCGCTCTTTTTGAATCCTTTCATTGAGTTCTATTTCTTCTTCTTTGGAAAGTCGCTTTTTTTCAAAAACCAGTTTTTTATCAGCTACAGGATACTTACGAAGATGGATTTTTAGGGTAAAGTCTTTAGTGAATTCTTCGTTGTTTTGTTGGATTTTCCATTGGAATTCATTGTTTTCTTCTTTGAGGTTAGGAGGAAACACGTACAATCCATTAAAACCGAATGGCTTTTTGTTTATGGGGATTACTCGTTGGATGGTTTTATAAAAGAGCTGATGATTTGCTTGATGTGAGTGTTCCAAAGAGTCTATGGGTAATATCTCGAAGTAAAAGGCTTCTCCTCGGGAAAAACTGCTACTATAGAAAATTAGTTTCCAGTTTTGAAATTCAATCACTTGTTGGAGAGGATTTTCTGGGGTCCAATTGATGGGAACTTGGATTTTGGTTTGGGACCTCTCTAAGAAAAACGTGTTCGCATGGATTGAGAATGTTTTGCAAGAAAAAAGATTTACAATAAAAATCACTATCCCAAAAAGAAAGTATGAGGATAATTTTTTATGGTTATGAGTGGAATAGTCTGATTTTGTTTTTATTAGGTCCTTTGGCATTGTTTATCATGATTTACGGGGCTTTTGAAATTCGTAAACTAAAAAAGTATGCTTATTTTTTTGTGGCTTGGGTTTTCTTTTTAATCTTTGTTCTTTCTTCGAAAAAACCCCTTGTCGAAAAGATTTCGTATTACCAGAATACTACTTTTCCTTTGGAAGTGATTGAACCCCAAATCCCATCCATCATAAAAGAACACCAAAAACCCGTGATTTTGTTTTTCACTGCGAGGTGGTGTGATTCCTGCAAAGATTTAGAAGAACGCCTCAAGCTAAAAGAAATCGCAGAGCTCCATCAAGAAGGATGGATAATCATCAAAGTGGATGTTTCGGATTTTTCCAAATACGAAGAACACATTTTGAAAAAGTACAACGTTTACGGTGTGCCTGCTTTGGCGTTTTATACGCTGGAAGGAGAAGTGGCTCTCCCCTTGACATTGGTTGGCTCAGAAACTCCTATCAATGCATTGATTTCCATTTTGGATCAATTAGGAAACTTTCCTCATGGTCATCACCATCACCATCATCACCACTAAAAAAGGGGTTTAAAGTAAATTTTTAAGTTTTCTGGATCAACTCTTTCTAATTCCAATTTCCATCGTTCACCAAGAAAAGCAGGTCGAGATAGTTTCTTCACATACACGGAAAAAGGATCAGGAAAGATAAGTTCAGGCTCGTTTGTAAGATACTTGGCAGGGACAAAACCATCGACAGGGCACTCTTCCAATTCCAAATACACACCTTCATTTCGTATTCCAGTGATGAAGCCATGAAAAATACTCTGGTTTGTGGTTTCTATGTATCGTATGAGTTTGAGTTTCCAGATGTCCCTTTCGGCTTCCATGGCTTGTCGTTCGGCTTCACTTGTTTTGATGGCTAAATCCCACATTTCTTCTTCTTCGTAAGGAGACTTTTTTCTTTTCAAGGTTGAAATCAAAGCACGATGAACCACCAAATCAGGATAACGTCGAATGGGGGAAGTAAAATGACAATAGTGCTTGAACCCTAATCCCCAGTGCCCAATCGATTCGGGACTATACCTTGCTTGCATAAAGGATCGCAAAAGAATCAAATTGAAAATACGTGATTCTTTTTCTCCTTTTTTTTGAACTTTCTCTATTGCTTTTTGGATAGAAAAAGAATCCACATCATCCAGATTTACTTTTATGTCATAAATTTCAAAGAATGCATTCAAGAGCTCAAGTTTTTCTTCGTCCATCGGCTCATGAACACGATATAGGGTTGGAGTCTTTTTTTTGTATAAATACTCAGCAACGGCGATGTTGGCAGAAAGCATACATTCTTCAATAATCATGCTACTTCGAAGCCGCTTCCTTGTTTGGATTTCTATGACTTTATCGTTTTCTCCGAAAATGAACTTGGGTTCCGGGATTTCTAAATCAATCCTTCCTTTTTTGATTCGATCATTTCGTTGAACCTGAGCCAATTTCCATAAATCAGGTAGAATAGGATCGATGTTGGTATCAATCAGGTTTTCTGCTGCCTCATACGTATAACGTTTATTCACTCGAATGATGGATCGATAAAATTTGGCTTTTTGGATTTTTCCCGTTCTTGCATCAATATCCATTTCAACGGTTACCGTGAGTCGATTTTTCCCTTCCACCAACGAGCAGAGGTTTTCTGAAAGAACTGGTGGTAGCATGGGGATAACCCGGTTGGCAAGATAATAAGAAGTCCCACGACCCAATGCCTCTTTATCCAGAGGACTATCTTTCTCCACGTATAATGAAACATCAGCTATATGCACATAAAGCTTGTATTTGTTTTTTGATGGGATTTCCAAGCTGACAGCATCATCAAAATCTTTGGCATCCTCTCCGTCAATGGTGATGGTGTATAAATCACGTAAGTCTTTTCGGGAATTCCAATCAGGGATGGTTTCTGGCTTTTCCGGATCATAATTGGGAATTTCGAAATGAGGATAATAGGGATTCAAATTGTATTTGATCAAAATTCGGTCAAAATCTACGTCAAATTCCGTTTCATCCTCAAAGCGGATCATGGCTCCTTCAAAAAATCGACTTTGTCGGAGAGTGATCATCTTTCCTGTGAGCTTTACAATAATTTTAGTTTTGACATGGATTCGTTCTTTTGTGTCTTTAGATAAACCTTTGAGATCCACTGCTGCTAAAAGCTTTCCGGGGATATCTAAAAGGAGACCAATCGCGAAGGTATCAAAAAATTCCTGAATTTCCATGCGAAAAAACTTGCGATTTCGTTTTACGATGCTAATTACTTCGCCTTCGAACCTTTCCCTTTTTTTGTCTACTAAACGAACCAAAGCAATATCTCCAATCAAAACTCCTTTGCTTCGATTCGGAGGAACGAAAATATCTTTGGGAAACTCATTAGGCATTAAAAGAAATCTTGGCATGGCAAACACTAAGCCGGTGGGACTAAACGAAATCTTACATTCCACTAAGAAAGGAGACTTGATTGTATATTTTTTGTTTTTGATTTCAATCAAACTCAAATTCACTAATTCCGAGATGATGACCTCAGGTTCAATCAGCTCTTTTTGGGATTTTTTCTTTTTTTTGGTTTTTTCAAATAGCTTCAGGATTTCTCTTTCGCTGAGGGTTTTCCCTTGATGCTTTTCGAGGTATTGCAATATCTTTTTTATTTTCATAAACGCTTTAATCCTTCCGGATATTTTTGATGAGCTGGATCCTGTTTAATATACAAAGGCAAAACTTCTTTATAGTTTGATTTGTAAAAATCATTCATGGTTGCTTTTGGATCAAAAAGTAATTCTATCCAGGTTTTTGACTCTATTTTTTGGATGGGGTAGATGTGATTTTTGATTTCTCTATTGGAATTTTGCAAGGTATTGATGAACTCTTCTTCTACAAAAAAAGGAACTTTTGATGGTAATTCGTGAAGTTCCATTAAACTTTTTATTTGGATAGGATTTCCAAAAAAAGAAACATCAAATTTTTTCATATAAACTTGCTTTTGTTTTGCATCGAAGATTACATAAAATTCGCTCAACTTATGTTCTTTGTAGAGGTAGTAGGCGTATAAACTCATACTATCAATACCAATGACAGGAATTCTTAAAAACTGGGCGAGGTTTCTTGCAGTGCTTACCGAAATCCGCACTCCTGTAAAAGAACCTGGTCCAACCCCCACTAATACAATATTCGGAAAACCATGTTGTCGAAATATATCATTTAGATAAAAACTTAGCTTTTGAAAAGAACTTCTTGATTCTTTAACTTCATTTGTGGCAGAAAGCAAAAACGAAAAACCCAGGTCCTCTTGGTGGATCTGAAAAAACGAACAAACCAAAAAAGAAGAACTACTATCCAGAACTAAAATTTTGAACTGTGGGTTTTTTGAAAGAAATTCATTCCAGTTGGAAAATACGGATTCTTCTTCCTGTGGGCTGGTCATATAAAAACTCGAGTTGGATAGAAAATCGTGTCAACTTGGATTCAATTTTTTCTGCTTTTTCCCACCACTCAATGGCGTGGATGGTATATTGTCCTTGATACAAATCAAACCATAATTCTCGTAGTTCTAATTCTTCGAATTCTGGTTGTTTGAGCCGATACAAATCATAATGAATGAAAACTTTCTGATTGTATGCATAAAGATTGTAAATGTTGAATGATGGGCTATTGATCTCAACGGGGATTCCTAAAAGCTTTCCTATGATTTTACAAAACGTAGTTTTCCCCGAACCCAAATTCCCTTGTAGAAGCAAAACAGCTCCTTGAAGATTTTCTAAGTATTTTTTATAAAATTCTTTTACAATACGTTCTGTATCCGAAACAGAAAAAGAATCAGCCTCAAAAACCAAACCCTTCATTAATAGAATCAAGCTTTGGATTTGGCGAACAAAAAGCGATTAATTCAATCGGAAATGCACTGGAACAATTACTCTAACGGTGATGGGTTTTCCATCCATTAGGGCTGGTTGATAACGCTTTTTTCGAAAGGCTCTGACTGCAGACTCTTCTAAACCGTAGCCAAGGGGTTTATTGATGGGAACGACCTTTAAGACTTCTCCCGTATCGGCAATCACAAGTTCTAACGTGACAGTTCCTTCGATTCCGTTTTTTCTGGCTTCCATTGGGTATTCAGGTCGGATTTCCGGTGTAAGATCAATGGGAATAGTAGCACCAATGAGAAATACATTTTGAGCGGAAGCAATGCGTGGATCTTCCTGTTCTTCTTCTTTTTTTATGATTTTATCAGTTTCTTTAACTTCTCCTTGAGCTTCTGTTTGGGTTGTCATTTGGGGGTCCGCTAATTGGATGTTGGTAATGAAAGTGATTTCATCATAAACTTTCTTTTCTTGTAGGATTTCAACATTAGGTATGTAAGCTGTGGCAATAAACCAAATTTGAACTATTGTAGAAAGAGTTCCAAAAATAAGAAATCGATTCTGATAAAATTTAATTTTTAGATTTTCAAAAAAGGTTCTTTGGGCAGGAGATTTTCTTCGAAAATCTTGAGTATTTTGTTGAATATTGTTCATTGCTATCGTGCTCATAAACTCACCTCAGACTAGAATTTCCTTTCGGTTTGTTTTGTTACTATGGCGATGTTGGTTATATTTAAATCACGAAAAGCCTCAAAGAGGTCTTCTAAAATCTCATAAGGAAGTTCATTGTGGGCACTTACTATAACTCGAGATTCTGGCTTTTCTAAAATCCTTGCTTGTAATCTCCCTAAGAGCTCGTTTTTTGACATTGGAATGTTTTCTAAGTAGTAAATCTTGTCTTTGTCAATGTGCACGGGGATGTCTGTGTCCTTTAGTTCTTCTCCTTTTCCCTCGGGTAATTCCAAAGGAATGTCTGCATCCATCTTCAAAACCGAAGTAGCCATGAAAAAAATAATCAACAAAAAAGCAATATCCGCCATAGAGCTCAAAGGGATGTAAGCGGTGATCTTTCTACGTTTCATAGTTTCCTCACTTCAATGATTTTTGTAGGGATATGTTCTTGAAGCCTTTTTCTTTCACTGAACTCAACACAGAAACCAGGGTTTGTACGTTAGTATTGAAAGCACTAATAACTGCGTATTTTTCATGGATATTTTCTATTTGGATTTCATCTTTTAATGCTTCTCTGAATTCTTGAATGCTTTTGTAGGTTTTTTTCCCAAGACCTGGATTTGATATCTGAATTTGATTATTTTGAATTTCAAACCTATAGATGTTCTTTCGTAGAACTAATTTTGGCTGGGCGTTTTTTTTGGGAAGTGATGATACCAATCCTTCTCTCACATAAAACACCGAAGCCACCATAAAGAAAACCAAAAGCAAAAACGCCAAGTCCGACATGGAAGCCGCTGAAATTTCTTCTAATTGGGATCTCTTTCTGATACTCATAAAACTTTTAATTGATTGCTATTTTGTTTTCAGTTTCTTTTCTGCCCTTTAATCGGAGGAGTTCTTTATAGATATGATTGGCTACGGTTTCAATCTCGGCGGAGAAAGTATTTACTTTGTTTTGGAAGTATTGGAACATTGCCATGGTTGGAACTGCTATGATTAATCCCGTAGCTGTAGTAATCAATGCTTCTTTAATACCAGCAGCAACAATCTTTGCGTTTACGGTATCGGCGTTAGCAATGGCATCGAAGGCGCCAATCATACCTGAAACTGTCCCCAAAAACCCAATTAACGGTGCAATCGTGGATATAGCAGCAAGTATGGGAAGGCCTCGTTCAGCTTGAGCAAAATAAGTAAGAGCCTCTCTTTCTACACCTTTGATGAATTTATCTGGGTCCTTCTCCGAAACATCGATACCTTCAGAAATGATTTTTGAAATCAAATACTTACGGTTTTGTTCAACGTATTCTAATGCTGACTCTAAACTATCGCTCAACCGATCTAAAATATCTTGTTCATAGGTTTTTTTCGTGAACTTGTGGAAAGCAAAGTAAAAAATTCTTTCGAGAGAGATTGCCAATCCAATGATCGATGCTAAAAGTAATGGCCACATGAAAGGTCCACCTGCTTGGAAAAGTGACCAAATGGTTGTAACGGCGCTTTGAGCTGGTTGCTGGGTTCCTTGATTTTGTGTTTTTTCTTGAGCTTCTTGTTTTTCTTGTTGGGCTGGTTGTTGGTTTTCTTGTGTTTGTTGGTTTTGTTGTGTAGGCGCAGGTTGAGCATGTATCAAGGGATGAAAGCTATAACCTAAAAACAACCCAAAAGCTAAAATCAACGTTAGATATGTATAGTTGGGATTTAATTTCTTAAACATTTAATTACTCCTGATGGGAATAGAATGAGGATTATTTAAAAAAAAAGATATAGTTAAAATATTACAATTTTATTACAAAAAAATGAAATCTTATGTTTAAAAAGTCAATATATTGTTTGATTTCAATTTTTTATTGAAATGATGAATTACTTGGTTAAATAATGATATAAAATCAAGCCATAACATGAAACAAGCCAAAGGATGATCACAAAAATCAAAAAGGGATCCGTGAGGAGAACGTCCGCTGGGTTGCCTTCTTTGTTTTCGGGGTTTTCAATCAAAGTGTAATAACGAAAAATGCCTATCACAACGAAAGGAATGGTCCAATATAAGTTGGACTCTGCGTGGGTTCCTGTAATGGTATAGAGGGAATACGTCATGATAGCTAAACCCGCTGAAATATCAATAAAGCTTCGCAAAGATTCTCGGTGATACATCCCACCAATCATTTTCTCTGCAGGAACTGATAAAACTTCAAAATATCGTTTGTAAAATCCCAGAAACAAAGCAATAAAAAAAGTTGTGCTTATCAACCATGGGCTTGCCGGAATATTGATCGCAAAAGCCCCAAACAAAACTCGAATAACAAATCCCACAGCAATCAAAAATACGTCTAAAAGAAGAACCTTTTTTGCACCGTAAGAGTAAGCAATATTCATCAAGAAGTAAAACAAAAGTAGATAGATTGCGAACTGGCTTCGTAATAAACCGGCGAGAGTGAAGGAAAGAAAAAATAAAACAAAAAAAATCACAATAGCTTCGTTTTTGGTTACCTTTCCGCTTGCAATGGGGCGATAACGTTTTTTGGGATCCAAACGATCCAGATTTCTATCTTTCCAATCATTCAAAACATACACACTACTGGCTAAAAATGAAAAAGCAAAAAAAGAAATCAAAAGTTTAAAAAACAATAACTTTGATGATTCAGAAAAAGGAGATAAGGCTAAATCAATTGCCTCTTGAGCAAAAACAAATGGCAAAAACACAAATCCATTTTTGGTCCACTGATAAACTCGAATTAGTTTGATATATAGCCTGATTTTTTCCGAAAGTTCCATTTATTGATAAAAGTTAGAATTTTAAAAGGTACCACTGAGTCAAGAGTAAAGATGGACTGATCTGTCCGATTTAAAGTTTTATTAAGACATGATGATAGATTATGAATTCTTTGATTTGGAAATAAAACCCTGACAAAAGAAATTCTTTTAAAATTAAAAATTCATGGTTATAGAAAAACTTGAAATTAAACTACAGACAAATCTCAAAGTAAAGTATATCATGATTTTGGAGCTTTGATAAAGACCTTTGATGAAAGTAAATTGGATGAGGAAGGAAAAACATATCAATTCATTCCAGTTTGAAATTCTTTCTCTCAAATAAGAGTTCTTATGGGTTGTGGTATTGTTTGTGTTGGGCAAGGTATTTGAGTAAATCAGTGACGGTGATGATTCCGATGTATTCTTCTGTATCACGTGAAACCACCATAATGGCGTGGATTTTGTTATCGAGCATGGCTTGGGCAGCTTGATCTATTCCCACGTCCTCATAATAGGCAAAAATGGGGGTCGTCATGATGTCTTTTACTTTCAGTTTGTATTTTTCTTGTTGGAGTAACTTCATCAAGTTGATGAAGTCTTTGATATCTTTTTCAGAAAGCATTCCGATGATTTCTTTGGTTTTTTTGTCTTTTACGGGCAGATGATGAACTTTGTGTTTTTCAAAGAGCTCTATCACATCAATCACGTAATCTTCCGGAGAAACAGTTATGAATTTTTTTGTCATCAAATCAGAGATAGTAACTGGCTTCATAACACCCCCAAAATAGGATTTTCTTTATCTTCAGTTCAAAAAAAGTTAATATTTAATGGAACCTTTGTTTTTTAATACAGATTTCAAAGATTTGTATTTTATCAAGTATAATTCTAAATTCTTTCTTTTTCGACCTAATTTGTGGATTGAATTTTATCATAAAAACCCCAAAGAATTTCAAGAAAACCTACGCATTTTATTTAAAGTTTTTGAATTCAAGAAATTAAAATTCAATGTGATTTATCATCAAGAAGAAGACATAAAATCATTTTTCTTGGGAATCAAAGAAAAATTCACTTTTAAAAAAGTGGATTTGCTTAAAGAACGCATGGAAGAAACAAAAAGCTCAATTTTGGATTTGTTCTTTCGGCAGAAGTTTCGAAAATATTCCCTTACACTTCTCAAGAAAAATCAAGCTCTTCTTTTGGGATGGAAAAAAAAGGGATTGGGGGAGTATTACTACAATGGTTTTGGGGGGAAAGTAAATCCTAAAGAAAAAGTGATAGATGCAGCCAAAAGAGAAGTCTGGGAAGAAACCGGACTCGAGGTGGAAGATTTAGTATTTTCTGGGAAGCTCCATTTTTTGTTCTTGGATCCACAAAAACCAAACGTCAAAGGATATGTTTTTCTTTCGGAAAAATTTTCCTCAGAACCAAAGGAAACCGACGAAATGATCCCTCAATGGTTTACGCTTCCTGAGGTGATTCAAGAATCTACAATATCGGAACTTTTTGAAAAACTTCCTTTTTCTCAAATGTGGGAAGATGATCCTTTTTGGTTTTCTTATTTGTTTCGGGGTTATTTTTTTGTCGGGTATTTTCTCATGAATGAGAAAAACCAAATTTTGAAGATGGCACTGAAGATCCGAGATCCTTGTAAGAAATTCAAAAAGTAATTCTTTCTCCTTTTGTGTTGATATAGAATTCTTCGTATTGTTGTTTTTGATAATCAGAATATAGAGAATTTTTATCAATAAAGTTTATAAAATTTCTATAATTTTTTGATCCTTTTACTTTTGCGAAGCCAAACCAAAAGTCATCCGCTTCTAAAAAAATGGCAGGGATTTGGATTTCCAGTTTTGTGTTCCAATAACCATACCAGCCTGTTTGGGTGTCCTGAAATTTTGCCAGAGGGTCGGTGATTGAAAAATTGCCAGGAATGTAAGTATCATCAATTTTGATGAATTCATGAGTCATGGGTTTGAAGTAAAAAAAACTATGTTTATGCAAAACATATACAAGCTGGTTTCCTAATTCCCCTGCTAATCGAAACTTAAAGTCGTATTGAATTCTGTGAGTTTGCCTTTGTTTATCATAATACAAAAACCCGTATAAATCCCACTTTCTGATTTTTGCTATTTGGTTTCGAAATTCCGATGCCTGTTGGAATTGACAAGAAATCAAAACTTGTTCTTTTATGTTCATATAACCGAATTCGGGTTGTTGTGAGCTTTCGCATTGAAATGGCAAAAGTTCTGTATCGGGATCAAAATTCCCTAAATAACGATATTTAGTGGGGATAACTTGTTTCTTGTTGAGGTCAATCATGCCAAAGTGGTTTTCTTTTCTTACGCGAGCATAATTTCCATAAAAGTTATCAGCAAAATCAAACTCTGGGGCAATCCACCAATCACCCTTTGAATCCACATAACCCCATTTTCCTTGGTGTTTTACTGGAATAGGATGGTAGCTTTGCTTTCCTACATCTTCGCATGGGACCCGAAAAAGTCGTTCTCCTGAGGGCAAATAAAACTCACAATTCTGATTCTTAACTACTGGAAGAAGTAGCTCTTTTGATAATAGAGCATATTTCGAAAAAAAATAAATCAAGCAAATCAGCAAAAGAGCTTTTATCTTTATTATTTTTATCATGGCTCTCTGGTTTAATAGTTGATAAAGTCATGCCATTTGATTTTATGAGATAAAATGAAAAAGTTTTTTTTTCACTTGTTTTCCTTGGGATTTTTTGCTTTGATCCTGCTTCCCTTGTTTTCAGAAGAAAAGATTCGGATTGAAGTAAAAGAAATCAAAGAGGAAGTTCCCTTTTATCGGACCTTTCAGATACTTGCAAGTAATCCCTTTTCTGAGCCAAGAACCGTATTGGGAAAAATTGTGTTCGATACAGGTGAAGTTTGTCTTTTTTATTTTGAGCTTATGGAAAAGCAGAATCAACAGCAAGTACGTCATTGCAAGGTTCAAACTCGAAGAGCTACATTTCAAGTCGTGATTGAAAAAATCTATCCTTTTGTGATTTCTGACTCAGAATGATGACAGGAAGTAAAATCTTTGCTCTTTTTCAGTCTGTGATTCGACTAATCAAAAAAGTAATTAAGATTTATTTGATTGATCCTTTCATTGGTGCTGGGGAAACCCTTTACTTAATCTTTCGAGTTGTGTTGAGCTTGCCGCATCTGGTTTTCAAAATCAATGTCACGTTGCATCAGATGTATATCTATGGATTCAAATCCCTTTTTGTGGTGAGTGTGGTTGCGGTATTTACGGGTATGCTTTTGAGTTTGCAAAGTGGCTTGGCATTGAAGGATTTTGGACAAGAAGAATTAGTTGGTCAATTATTAGTAGTGACTTTGACGAGGGAGATGGCACCCTTTATGACAGCATTGATTCTTTCGGCTTCTGTTGGTTCAGCAATGGCAGCAGAAATTGGAACAATGAAGGTTTCCGAAGAAATCGATGCTTTAGAGGTGATGTCCATTGATCCAGTGAAGTTTCTGGTTTTGCCACGAATGGTGGGTTTTACGATTATGATTCCTGTGCTTTCGAACTATGCTTCCCTTTTGGGGATACTTGGAGGAAGTTTAGTGGCAAAAACCCAATTAGGAGTTGAATACGAAACCTTTTATGATTTAGCTTTGAGTGTCCTCAAAAGCAAAACAGGACTCAAAGATATATGGGTAGGAAACTTCAAGGCATTTGTGTTCGGTCTTATCATTTCTTCTATTTCGTGCCATCAGGGTTTGAAAGCCCAAGGTGGAGCAATCGGTGTGGGTAGAGCTGTGCGATTATCGGTCGTCTTATCCTATCTTTTTGTGATTATGTTTGGCTATTTTATCAGTGCGATTTTTTATAGATAGAAGAAAGATGAAGTCAAAAGTTTTTTTATTCGTAGTGATTCTGGGTATTGGGTTTTGGCTATCAGTGATGGGGATTGGGTATTTTACGGTAATACTCCCACCCAAAAAAGACATGAATTTGAATTATTACCTTCCTGTCGTGATTGAAAATGCTCATGGCATACAAGTGGGAACAAGAGTTCACGTATTAGGAATAGATCAAGGTCTGGTTCGGTATTTGGATTACTTTCCAATTGATGAAAATCAAAACATTCTTTTTGTTTCGGAATGCGAAGATCTTTGCCAAAAACAAATGAAAGGACAAATCACCATTGCAGTCTTAAACCTACGAAAAAGCCTTGAGTTCTACGAAAACTACGCCATATATAGTCGCTATGATAGTGTGATTGGGGAAAAAGTGATTGAAATCAATCCAGGAAGCAAAATCATCAAAAAACAAAACCAGACATTACAAGTAAAAAAAATTGAACCCAGATACTTATTCCCAAAGGAATTTTTTGATTTACTTGTTCAGAATTATCAAGGTCTTCAAATCAATAGTAAAACTCTTCTTCGAACCATCAATTATGATGATCCTGTTACCATCATTGCTGAGGTGATTTACGAAAATCGAGAATCCCTTCGAAGGATTTTTTCGAACCTCCAAGAAATCACCCACAAAATCAATGAAGGTCAAGGAACCATTGCTTTGTTGATCAACGATGACTCTTTGGTTTCTGAAGCCGACATGGTTTTGATTGAAGCCATCAAGTTTTTGCAAACCTATCGTGAAGGCTACGAATCCCTCCGAGAGAATAAAATCTTCTCAAATACCGTAACAGGACCTTTGAACTTTTTCGGACCATAATTATGAACGAATATGTGATTGAGCTGATTGATCTCCACAAATCCTTCGATGGACGTCCGGTGCTACAAGGTGTGAACTTACAAATCCGACGTGGAGAAACAATGGTGATATTAGGTGGTTCTGGAACGGGAAAATCAGTGACAATGCGTCATATTGTTGGTCTTACGAAACCCGATAAAGGAGATGTGAAGGTTTTTGGGAAGTCAATTGTCAATTGTGATGAAAAAACCCTGAGTGAAATCCGCAGCCGAATTGGAGTGTTGTTTCAAAGTGGAGCTCTGATAAACTGGCTTACCGTCTTTGATAACGTAGCATTACCATTACGGGAACACCGACTTTACAAAGAAAAAGAAATTGAGAAGATTGTGCTTGAAAAACTGGATTGGTTGGGGTTGCTTCCCGCAAAAGATTTGCTGCCTGATAGTATCTCAGGAGGGATGAAGAAACGAGTAGGGATTGCCCGAGCTCTGACAACAAATCCAGAGATTTTACTTTATGATGAACCCACATCAGGCTTGGATCCCGTGATGAGTCAAGTGATTAATGAGCTCATACGAAAACTTCAAAGGGAACTCCATGTGACACAAGTAGTGGTTACTCATGACATGAACTCTGCATATTATGTAGCGGATCGAATTACGTTTTTATATAAAGGAAGAGTAGAAATGATTGGAACACCTGAAGAAATCCAAAAAACTGATAACCTCCTAATACAGCAATTTATTCAAGGAAAAACCGAAGGACCATTAGAAATTGATGCAGGAGATCCGACCAAAAGAAAAAAAACCTAAATTCACTTGCCAAAAACATGAGTTATTTTATCTTTTCGTTAAAATCAATTTTTGGAGGAGAGAATGAAAAGAATCACCTTTGTTTTTTCAGTGTTGTTTAGCATTTCTCTTTGGGCAGGAAATTACGTTATTGATCAGGCTCACACAAAAGTGGGGTTTGAAATCACCCACATGATGATTTCCACCGTCGAGGGACAGTTTAAAGATTATGTAGCAAATTTTGAGTATGATGAAAAAACCAATACTCTCAATAAAGTAGAAGCGAAAATTCAAGTGGCTTCAATTGACACTGAAAACCAAAAGCGAGATGATCACTTGCGAAGTGAAGACTTCTTTGATGTAAAAAAATTCCCCACTATGGAGTTTGTCTCTAACGAAAAGTTAGTCATCAAACCCGGAGAAGAAAAAATCCTCAAAGGTAAATTAACCATCAAAGGTATAACGAGAAATGTGGATTTAAAAGTTCGTTATGTGGGTTCTGTGAAAGATCCATGGGGGAATGAAAGGATAGGTTTTGAAGCTACGACCAAAATCAATCGAAGAGACTATAACATCACTTGGAACAAGCTCTTAGAAGGAGGTGGTTTAGTTGTTGGTGATGAAGTAACTATTCGTATTCGTGGGGAAGGAATAAAACAAAAATAAATCCTTCCCAACGGAATGAGAGCCATTAAGAAATAAAAAAAGTGAAAATGGCTCTCATGCCTCTATAAGTCAAGAAGCCCTCTGTAGAAAAATCCCATCATAAAAATCAAAGACCACGAACCCAGTAAGCACATCCACCACAACCCTATCGTCATAATTATGGTAAGTGAACTCTAGAGTTGGTGAGTTATTTCTTCTTTGGGAGTTCTTTTGTCCTATGGAATTGCGCATCATCTCGAGTTCCAGTAGCATCCTCAAAAGATAGCTTATGGAATAGCCCATATACATACGCAGTTGGAAAAGCCTACCCCACATTACAGGAGAGATTGAAATCCAGAACCTTTGGTATTCATTGGTTTTCGGTTGGTATCTGGCTGTGAGGGTTCTTTTTTTGTGGGATATTGATAATTGATAAATTCGATTTCGATGGGTTTTGATCAGATATTCTATTGTCTTTGGGATGTCTCCAAAAAATTTTTTCTGAGATAAATATAAAAGATAACGAAAGTGGTTTGGATTTAGGTTTATGCATACGATGTGCTTTTCTTGAGCCAAAAACTGGATTTGATTTCTCATACATAAGAGAATATGTGGGATTTTGAAAAATCCTTCGAAAAAATTTCAACTACCTACCAAAATTTTTTCGAACCTCAAACCACCTGAAGACATGCTCCAAACCCAACGAAATGAACCCAAGCTCCGTTAGGAATTGGCTCATAATTATGAACCGAGCGCTCGGCGGGAATTGCCCCCGACAGGACTCGAACCTGTGCACATGGTTTAGGAAACCAACGCTCTATCCACCTGAGCTACGGGGGCTTTTGTGTGTGTCAAAAAAAACTGATTTCCACTTTCCTGTAAAGCAAATCTATAAGCCTTAAAGGTAATAGCGGAATCCGTAAGCAAAGGACTCAGTGATTTTTTCCAAGAGGGGACGCCTTTTCCATTCAGGATAGATGATTTTTTCGCATTCTTCTTCGTCCTTTTTCCACTGGTCTAAAAAGATCTCGATGACCGTTTTATCTGCCAAAAACATATCAATTTCTAAGTTATGTAAAAAACTACGATAATCAATATTCGAAGAACCAACGATGACTCCGTTTTCGTTAATTGTGTGTTTTGAGTGAAAGATGCGGCTTCGGAATTCCAAAATCTTGACTCCTGATTTCAGAAGTGTTGAGTAAATCGCTCTACCGGCTTGGCGTGCTAACCAGACGTCTGTGTTTCCTGCAGTCATGATTTGCACGTCCACACCACTTTCGGCTTTGGACTTCAATATTCGAATCAAGCGTAAAGGCGGGATAAAATAAGGAGTGGCGATGTATAAAAACTTTTTTGTATTTTGGATGAATTGAAAAAAGAATTTACGAAATTGGATTTGTCGCTTTCGATTCACGGAGGAAAAAATAATGTAGTTTTGGTTTTTTTGTAAATACGTTAGAGTGTGCATCCATCGTCGCAAGAAGTAAAACCCTTTCTTCGAAATCTGCCATATGCTCAAAAAATCCAATTTAGCTTGATAAAAAATGTTTCGGATTTCTGGGTTGGTTTTGGAATTCCCAATTCGTATCATGGTATCTCGCCAGTGATTTTCTCCCATGAGTTTTTGAGAAAATGTATCTTTAATATTCATCCCACCAGTGTAGAGAATTTTATCATCAATCAAAATCAGTTTGCGGTGATTCCTTCGATGATAGCCTTTTCGAATCAAAAATTTAAAAATCAAAGGTTTATAAATGGCAAATTCAATCTGAGTACCTTGGATTTCTTTTTGAATTTTTTCTGTATATTCTCGGCTTCCGATACCATCGACTAGGATTTTGATTTTAACGTTATTTTTGAGCCTTTTTTGTTTAAGTATGTGTAAGATTTCTTTCCCAATCGTTTCGAATTGAAAGATATAAAATTCAATATAAATATATGACTTTGCTTTTTGTAGGTCCTTTTTGAGTTGTTCGAAGAAAGAATCTCCATCAAAGTAAAAAGCAAAAGGATTCATCATTAGGAAGTTCTGATTTCCAAACGTTTGGGTAGGGTTTTGAGGATTTTCACTGCATTTTTGAAAAATAATACCATCTTGTCTTTGTTGTGAACGTGGGGATTTTTAAAGTAGATATAATACTTTTCATTCTTCCAGTCCATTGGGTAGATGGGACGTCTATGGGGGTTCAACTCCTTCGAAAGAAAAATGTGTTCTGTGATAGGAAGAACCACATGCCATTGATAGAAATCCACATAAACAGGAAGATAATCTACATTTTGGATGAAGATTTCTTGGTTCTTTTTTACGACCTGAAATTCAAAAACCATGCCGCCATCGGTGTTAATACGTTTTTGATTGGAAATGAAATTCCCCAAGGACCAAACAATCAAGCGTTCTTTTTCCACACCGTATTTGTCCCTCATGCGAAGAATCTCGAAGGGTTGAAGGACATGAGGATGCCCTCCCAAAATAATGTCCACACCCTCCAAAAGTGCTAAACGAACAACCGCTCTTTGATAAACATCAGGTTCGGTTTGGTATTCTGTGCCATAGTGAAGCAGAAGAATCACCACATCCGGTCGATGCTTCTTGGCTTGAGCAATCCGTTTTCGTAGAGCTTCGAACTCGATTTCGTCCACAAGGTGAGGATACGGAACTACTTTTCCGTTTGTGCCATAAGTGAAATTCAAAAACGCAAAACGGATTTGGTTCTTCTCATACAAGAAAACGGAGTTCTTTTCGAAATCCTCAAAATCAAAATAAGTTCCCAAAGGGATTAAACCTTCTTCGAGAACACGTTTTTTCGTTCGAACCACCCCCAACGCCTTTTTATCGATCGTGTGGTTGTTCGCTAACGTCAAAATGTCAAAGCCGGACCACCGCAGAGCATCCAAAAGCTCATCGGGAGCTCCAAACTCAGGATAACCAGAAAATAACTCTCGCTTTCCGGGCAAAGTGGTTTCTAAATTCCCAATCGTAATGTCAGCCGACTCAAGATAAGGCTTGATTTTTTCGAAAGAAGGTTTGTAGTCCCAGCAATCACACTGGGCTCGGTAAGAAGTGTCAATCTGAAGTTGGTGATTCATGATATCCCCGACCACAGCAAAAGAAACCCTTTCCTGCGCAAGAAGAGAAATGCTGAGTAAAACGTTAATAAAAATAAAGCTCTTTTTTTTCATCTTGAATGTGAGGTATAAGGATAGGTTTCTAAAATAGAAAATCCTTTTTGTAGGTTTTTTCTGTATTTTAGCATGGTAAAAATCCATAGCTTTTCTTGTTGAAACCACTCCACCAAATTTTGGATTTTCTGGATGTTGTAGTGAAATGGGATTTCTGAATATTTTTCTCCATCGGGGAAACTGAGGGTTTTAGCACCTGTTGTGACTGTTCTTAGAATTATGCTTTGCTCATCGAAGAAAAGACTTTTTACATTTTCTCGAAAGGTTTGAGGATAACGATAATATTCTTCTGCATTCGATAAATACAAAATGCGTATGGGTATGCATAGGGATTTTGAAGCTTCTCCTATGCTTTTTAGGGTTTTTGTGCCGTTGATGTCTCCAAGCATGGGATGGATTCGTTTTTTTTCAATCAGGGATTTGATGTAGTCAAAATCACTTTGTTGGTTATGGAAAGAAGAAAAACCAAAGTTCTTGGTCATAAAAAACAAATCCGAGAGTCTTTCGTTCACGTGAGGCTGAGCATAGTGATAAGCCTTTACGTAGGTTTCCTGTTCTTTTGGATCTGGGATTTTGTTTTTGATTAAGTTTAAGGTTTGATTCTTGTGAGCTCGGGTCCAAAATTTTCGAAATTCCAGAAACGAAGGACTTTCCTGAAAAAACAAAATATGAAGTCGATTTACATAGACCGCCATCCAATCAAAATCCACCAAATAAGCATAATCCGACCTTGCCCAAGCAATAAACGTAAAATTTTGATCTGTTCCCACGCCAATATAACCACCTCCAAGATTTTTCACATAGGGATAAAAAAGATCAATCCTTCTTTCATTCGAGGCAGGATAATGGGGAGCAGTGAGCTGTGCTTTATGAACGATATTCTCGGCTTCTACACGAGAAAAGATTGATAGAAACTCTTCCTCGTTTGTAGGGCAATGAGACTTTTTTTCTCCTGTTTCGACTTGTTCAACTTGAGGAATCAAAGGTGGGGGTTCTTTTATTTTATAACAACTCAAACAACTCAGGATGAGTGATCCCACCAACGTCAAAAGATAAAAACGAAAAGAAACTTTCATTCCCACTACTCAAAAAAAAAGTGGTTTTGTATGTCAAATCCTATTGATATAGAATACCGAACGTGGAAGTCAAAATTGATTCTTTATCTAAAAGGTTTTTCAATGGGGACCGCAGATGTGATCCCTGGAGTTTCAGGAGGAACAATCGCTTTGATCTCTGGCATCTACGAGCACTTGATCTTTGCTATCTCCACAATTCGCATTGAGGAAATAAAAAAATTCTACCAACGCTACTTTAAAAATCAAAAAGAAGTCAAGTCCGATATCCCTTTTTTGTTTTTGATGGTTTTAGGATTAGGGATAGCCTCGGGCATACTGCTTATGTCCAAAATCATTCCGTTTTTGATGGAATACTACACTTTTTACATGTATTCCTTGTTTTTTGGTTTGATACTTTTTTCCACCACCATTCCCTACAAGAAAATGGATCATGGCTGGAGAGAATACCTCTTGATGGGGGTTTTTGCAATCATCACTTTCTTAATCATGGGAACAGAGCCCTATAAAAACTTTTACATCCAGTTGGAAAATCCTCAAACCTCCACTCCCATCAAGTTGGATGACTCTGGAAAATTTACCCTCAAGCTAACTCCAGAAGAAAAAGAAAACTCTCTTCTGAAAATCTATCATCAAAACGAGATCTTGGGAGAAATTCCTCTGAAAGAACTACAGCCCGAATATGTATGGGAAAAACATCGAGCGTTTTTTCGTATCAAGGACGAAAAGACCCATTACCTGATAAAAGGCAGTCTTGCGAAGGATCACTGGTTTTCTTTTTTCGAAACCTATCCAAATAGATACTTATGGATTTTTTTTGTGGCTTCGGTAGCCATTTGTGCGATGATTTTACCGGGGATTTCTGGAGCTTATATGCTGGTTCTCTTTGGCGAATACCAAAATATTTTGAAGGCTTTGCATCAATGGCAGTTTGACGTGATTTTCGTGTTTCTTTTAGGTATGAGTGTTGGGATTTTGTCGTTTGTTCGTTTGTTGAAGTTTTTATTAGAAAAATATCATTCTTTGACGATGGCAGCCCTCACAGGATTTCTCATTGGAAGCTTGACCAAAATCTTTCCCTTTCGGTATTTAGATAAACCCACAACCCAAGAAATTGCGTTGGGAGTTGTGGTTGCCATTTTAGGAGCAGGGTTTTTGTATTTTCTCGAGAGACTCTCGATTAAGCTGGGGGATCCCGAACCTCCAGTCTAAGATTTCTCTGTGATTTCGTTGGGTAGTTCGTTTTTATCATCAGGTAGGATGGCTAAGCCTGAGTTTTTTAGTAGGTTTCCGCATTCTTCGATGGCTTTTTCGATACCTGAGGCTAAGTCATTCTTTTTGATCCCATCAATGATGAGCTGAACTACCCTTTTCCAGTCCTCAGGCTTTACCCTCTGATTGATGCCAGAGTCCCCTAAGACCACCACTCGGTGTTCGAGAATACTTACGTAAATCAAAATGCCCGTTCGATGGCGAGTGTTGAAAACCTCTCGTTCTAAAAACGCCTCTTTGGCTTTGGTTTGAACCACCTCATCAAGCCGTTCTTTTCCGACAAAAAATCGACGAAAAAACGGAATATAACCAAGAGCTATCCCCAAGAAGGAAAATGCCACCAAAATGCTAAAATACCATAGAAACGAAGGCTCCATCCCCCAAATCCACTCTTGGATCAGCTTGAACTCGTAAAGAAAAAAAACCAACGTCAGACCTACCAAGTTCCCGAGGAAAGCCAATTTCCAAAACGCCTCTTCATAGAAATCCGACTGCTTCACCACATACACAACAATCTCACCAGAAGTTTTCTTTTCTGCATCTTCCACCACCTTTTGTAGCCGTCTTTTTTGTTCTTCTGTAAGTAGCCTTGACATAGAGAAACAACACCCCAAAAAAACCACAAGTCAAGGAAAAAAATCATCACTCACACAACAAAAAATTTCACGATTTAATGACAGAAGACTTGACAAGATAAGTAGAAAGAAAATTTGGATTTACCTATAAGAGGAGAAACCTCTTGCTGAAAATCATCAAAGACTACAACTGGATAGAACTCCTCCAATCCCTTATCAACGTAAAAGAGGCGGAAACCGTTCTACAAGGAGCCATTCGATCATCCATTCTGAACGTCATTGTCAAAGGATTTGGCTATTTTCGAAACGTCGCCATTGCCATTTTGCTGGGATTTAACTATCAGACGGATGGCTTTTTTATGGGACTGTCTTTACTTGGCTTATTTTTGATTTTCGCCGATGTATTTGACTTCATTGGAGTTCCCCAGCTCGTGAGGGCAAGAGAAGAAGGTCCCGATGAATTCAAAAAACTTTCGGGCTTACTTTTTTATTTTACGCTGCTTTTGAGTATTTCCATGGTGATTCTTCCGATTTTGTTTCTGAACATTAGGAACAAGTTTGATATGTTAGTTAGGATGTGGAGTTATGGTATTTTTTTTATAGGAACTATCAACAGATCTGGAATTAAGGAGTTATATCCTCAATGATTTGCGAGTTATCTACAAATAGGGAATTTTTTTCTATATTATTTATATTATTCAAAAAAAATCATCTAAAAATACTTTTTTACACAATCTCAATTTATTTTTCATTAGCACTATTAGGGCTCAAGAAATTAATGATCATTGTTAATAAGACTATTGAAATTCAAGGAGATTGAAATATGAGTAAAAAAGCGTTGGTTTGTGGTGCAGGTGGGTTCATTGGCTCACACTTAGTAAAAAGGTTGAAAAAAGAAGGTTATTGGGTTAGGGGAGTAGATTTAAAATACCCAGAATTTTCTGAAACAGAAGCTGATGACTTTGTGATTGGAGATCTGAGGGATGAATATTTTGTGCGTTCCATTATTGATACAAAGTTCGACGAAGTCTATCAATTAGCAGCTGATATGAGTGGTGCTGGATTTGTTTTTACAGGAGAGCACGATGCAGACATTCTTTCAAACTCTGCTAAGATAAATCTCAACATCTTAAATGCAAGTTTGAAAAGGAATATAAAAAGGATTTTTTACTCTTCATCTGCTTGCATATATCCTGAGTACAATCAGATGGACCCAGAAAATCCAAAGTGTTCAGAGGATTCTGCATATCCTGCAATGCCAGATAGTGAGTATGGTTGGGAAAAGTTGTTCAGCGAGCGATTATATTTAGCTTACCATAGAAATTATGGGATGGAAGTTAGGATCGCAAGGTATCACAACATTTTTGGACCGGAAGGAACATGGAGAGGTGGAAGAGAAAAAGCACCTGCCGCATTATGCCGAAAAGTAGCAGTAGCAAAATTAACAGGAAAAGACTACATTGAAGTGTGGGGAGATGGAATGCAAAC
>JANXCF010000010.1 GCA_025059995.1 Leptospiraceae bacterium | reverse complement strand
TTGAGCTCATACTTGATTTTCCTGTAAAAATCATTGGCATCAATCATCGAGACTTAGATACCTTAAAAATAAACACCCGTTTATCTTTTGAGCTAACACCTATAATACGAAAGAGTCGACCCGATATCTTGATTGTTGCGGAATCGGGTATTGAAGATCCCAATCTACTAAAAGAATTATCTAATGTAGTAGATGGATTTTTGATTGGGACTTATTTTTTGAAAAATCAAGACATTAAACAAGCCTGGGAAAATTTATTTGCGAAACTTACGTTTTCTTACCAGCTCTGTTAAAACGTAAACTTATTTTCGACTCATTACCATTACGCAAGCATCCATAAGGAATTCAAATTGGTGTTTTTCTAAAAATTCACGAACGTTTTCATCACCAGCACCAGGTTGAATCCAAACCTTTTTTAAGTTTAACCTCAATGCGTCGTTCAGCAATTCTAACGTAATTTTCGGAGGAACTACAAACACAACAAGACCAATCGTATTTTCTTTTGCTACTTCTTCTAAGGTTTTGTATGCCCTATATCCATCAATGGTTGTAGCTCTTGGATTTACGGGAAACACGGTGTAGCCTTTTCGGAGGAGATCATGAAAAATCACATTTCCATATTTGGTTTTATCATTAGTTGCCCCAACTAACGCAATTGGTGGATTAGAACGCAAATACGAAACCAAATCGAATGATGACATGGAATAAAGAGAAAATATAAGAAATTCTGTGGCAAAACATTTTTTACTTTCTTTGAAAAAAATTCTATCAATATTAAAAATCACTCTTTTGAATTTCTTGTTGCATTACATGACATCTTACAAAATGCTGGTTTTTAAATTTGGTTTTTCCATTAACTCCAATGAACCTGAAAAGTAAGTTTTTTTTGGTTTCTATTATTTTATTTTTTTTACCAATACAATCAAAAATTGAAGACTACAAAGGTAAAACGATAAGTAAAATCCAAGTCTATGGCTTGGTCAATGTTTCTGAAATAGAAGTAAAAGAAAACATTCCTTTTAAAGTGAATAGTGTGTTTCAAGAAGAAGATGTGAATTTTGCTATAGAAAATCTATACAAATTGGGAAATTTCAAAAATATCAAAATTTATGCTAAAACACTACCTGATGATACCCTCCAAATCACCATTGTGGTGGAAGAGCTTCCCAAAATCAAAGAGATCAAAATCATAGGGGAAGAAGAAATCTACGAAGCAGATTTAAAGACCCTTCTTCCCATCAAAGAAGGGGATATCTTTAACCAACAAGATGTAAAAAGTGGAGTAGAGATTCTTAAAAACAAATATCTAAAAGAAGGTTATTTTTTAGCAAGTGTTTGGTATCGAGTTGAAGAAAAAGATAACGAAGTCACTGTAATTTACTATATCGACGAAGGTAAAAATATCCCTATTTCTAAAATCAATATCATTGGACTAAAAAATCTCAATCCTAATGACATCATTGAGGTTTTGGAACAAAAAGAAGAAGGAATTTTCGAAGATGGGATTTTTCAAGAATCAAAGTTTGAGGAAGATAAGTTTCGTATTGTGGCTTATGCGAAATCAAAAGGATATGTGAACGCGGAAATTGACCCTGAGGGAACTTTCTACGAAATTCGGTGGAAAAACCCAAAAAAACCAGAAGAAGGTCGAGTAGTAATTGTCAATTACAAACTTATCGAAGGAGAGATTCGCTATTTTGGTGGTTATTCCATAGAACATGATGTTGAATACATCAACAAAGAATACAATCCTCCTGAGCGAAAAAACAAAGAAAAAATACGTCCTGTTTTTGAGGAATCAGCACTTT
The DNA here is from genome assembly GCA_025059995.1 of Leptospiraceae bacterium. Lineage (NCBI taxonomy): Bacteria > Pseudomonadati > Spirochaetota > Leptospiria > Leptospirales > Leptospiraceae > Leptospiraceae bacterium. The sequence goes on along the minus strand of JANXCF010000010.1, from coordinate 72,002 downwards.
TATCTATGTTAGAATTTCAGCCAGAAGATGCAGGAGAAGTTTTGGATGAAACGAAGTTTTTTCGGGATCGAAATACTTTACAACAAGCGTATTCTTCTCAAGGCTACGTTTATGCCCAAATCCAGCCGATTTATACCCATTTTCCTTTGAATCAAGAAACCATCAATCGTTATCGTAGATGTAGAGAAATCACCGCACCACGCAATGAAGAAGAAAAGGTATGCCAATATGTGGCAAAAAGTATAGATTTAGAAAAATTAGAAAACCTTTTAAAAAATGACCCAAAAAAAGAAGGGATTGTTTTACGCCATACCCACTTTATCATTCGAGAAAATAATAGAGCATACATAGAAAACATCATCATCAAAGGAATGAAAAAAACTCAAGAGAAAGTTATTCGTCGGGAATTGCTCATCAAAGAAGGACAGCTATTCAACTCAATCTTGGTAGAAAAAAGTCGCGAGAGGATTTTCAATTTGGGGTATTTCAAAGAAGTTAATTTGGAAATGCGTCCAGGTTCTGATGACAAAAAAATGAATTTGATCATCAGTGTGGAAGAACAACCCACTGGAACCATCACCATGGGAGGAACCTATGGAACCGTGTCAGGATTTTCAGTTTTTACTGAAATTACAGAAAATAATCTATTTGGAACGGGGCAAAAAATATCTACAAAATTGCAGTACGGTCCTACGATTCGAACTATAAGTGTATCTTGGACAGAACCTTGGTTTTATGAAAAATGTGAAAACATCACAGGAAGGTATTGGTTCTTAAAGCAAAAAACGTTCGATGAAGCTCCTGATTATCGAACCCTTACTTTACTGATTGAATCCTTCAAATCAGAAAATTTACTTTTAGCTAACTCCATTGAACTTGCCATCAAAGAAGAACTACAAATCAAGCGTTGGGAAGATATTCCCTCAGAAAAAGTTTCTATTGAAACCTTAGATAAACTCAAATGGATAATCCGAAAGAAACTCAGCGGATTCGTCCTAAAAGAAGAAGAATGTTATCGAAATATCCCAAGACCTTGGTCCTTGTCTTTGTATGGTGGATTCAGTTCCCAACGAAATGAAACTACAGCACTACAAATCAGCGATGATCCGTATGACCTTTTCGAACAAGCATCTTATGACTATGATGCGTTTTTTGTTGGGATTGGGGTGGCTCATGCCTTATCTTTGCATTGGTCCCATTATCATCGTTATTCTCCGACTTGGTCAACATTCACTCGACCTACTTCTTTGGCAGACACCACCATCATCCAACGTAGCAACTTAGGATGGCAATTCAAATCTTCTTTAGTTAATGGTCTATCTTACAGCTCCATAGATAATTACCTCAATCCCACCAAAGGTTCAGTGATGGATTTTTCTGTGGAATTTGTAGGACAACTTTTAGGAGGAGATGATCACTATAATCGCTATAAAATTTTACTTACAAATTATCAACGCTTGGGAGATTATACATTCGGAGGACTCATTCGAAATAACAAATTGACAAGATGGGCGATTACATTAGAATCAAGATTATCGATGACATTCACCCACGAAACCACACCTTACAATAAAAAACAAAACAAAGAATCCAACCCCTATTTAGAAAGATCAGATAAACTTTACTTAGGAGGGTATGAAACGATACGTGGTTATGATTTTTTGCGAGATCAACAATTTCCCCAGCCATGGTATCAATTTGGAGGAGTAAACCATCTGATTTTGGGTAGTTTGGAGTTGCGGTTTCCGATTGAACCTACAGCTTTGTGGTTTGTTTTCTTCGTGGATGCAGGGAGTGGTTATTTAAACTTAGGGGAACTGATAGGAGCTGAAAAAGAATACATCGAAAGTTATGAAGAAAATTATCGAAAGCTTTTCGAAGGGAAAAACCCCATAGAAATCTATCAGATTGATCGTTATGATTTGATACGAAATGTGAAGTATTTCTTCGGTTCTCGAAAAGAATGGAACGATCCCCAAAGGTACGTTCTTTCGTTGAGAAACCTTGCTTTGGATCGCTTTTTATATTCTGTAGGGTTTGGGCTTCGGGTTCAAATCCCGGTTCTCCCCATTAGGTTGTATTTAGCTCAAAAAAGATACTATAAGGATGGACAGCTTCTTCCTATCCCAAAGGATGATAAACTTAATTTTGTATTTGGTATTGGAGATTTTCGTTTTTAATGATCAAAGTAAAAAATCTCTCGTGGATTTTTAAGTTTCTTTGGAGATATAAATTTCGTTTTCTTTTGGGGATGATTTTTGCGTTGATTGCTGCATTTGCAAATTTGTTTTCTTTGAGTTCGTTTGTGCCTATTTTTAATACTTTGGATAGTGAAAAACCTGTTCAAGTAATTGAAATCGGACCAGAAGAACGAAAAATCTACGAAAAATCTCAACAACAAGCATCCCTCAAAATTTACGAAAGACTTTATTCTTATTGGGTAGAACTCAAGCTAACTATTAATTCTTATTTCGAAGGGAAAACGAACAAAGAAATCATTTTTACAATCATTCTCTTTATCCTGCCTGTGTATGTTTTGAAAATCTTTTCCCTCATACTTTCGACCTTTTTGTTTGGAACAGGTGGATTTTATGCCATGCGGGATTTACGAAATTTGGTTATGGATAAACTAAATTGTTTGAATGTTTCTTATTATGAGCAGGAACGAATGGGTTATATTTTGAGTCGTGTTGTTAACGATATCCACTTAATTTCTCGTACCATAGCGGTAGAATTCCAAGAAATGGTAGTGAATTTTTTTTATATCATCACTCATGTGGCATTGTTGATTTTGATTTCGTGGAAAATGTTTTTTTTCATCGTGATTGGGATTCCAATTTTGATGATTCCTATTAATAAATTTGCCGTCAAAGTCAAAAAAGCAGCAAAAAGCCAACAAGAACGTTTGGCGGATTTATTATCCCACATCAACGAAGTGATTTCTGGCATTCGGGTGATACGAGCATTCTCGATGGAAAAATTCGAAGAAATGCGTTTTAATCTCATTAACGAAAAACTCTATAAAGATAACTATAGAGGACATTTTTACCATCAAGTAGGTCCTGCTATTTCGGAAATGGTGATCACCTTGATTGTTTTGTCGTTTTTGATATGGGGTGCTTATGAGATTGTCCAAGATAACATTACAAAAGGACATTTCTTTGCGTTTTTTTTTACTTTGCTTTTTGTGATGAGACCTGTCATTCAGATTTCGGTGGTAGTGAATGTTATGGGGATTTTGGATGCAGCAGCAGAGAGAATCCGAGAAATCATTGATAGCAAAGATGAATTTGAAGTTTCCCAGACTAACATTCCTTTTGAAGGATTAAAAGAAGGAATTGAATTTCGAGAAGTTTCTTTTCGTTATCCCCAGAGAGATAACTTTGCTCTAAAAAACATTAACTTAAAAATTCCCAAAAATCAAGTGGTTGCCTTAGTGGGAGAGTCAGGTAGTGGAAAATCTACGTTGATCGATCTTCTATTTCGATTTTATGAGCCCACAAAAGGAGATATCTTGGTAGATCAACGAAATCTCAAAGATTATGAAATAGCATCTTGGCGTAGGAAAATAGGGATTGTTCCTCAAAATGTTTTTTTGTTTCATGCCACAATCTTGGAGAATATTACCTTGTTTCGAACAGACATTCCTTTTGAAAAAGTAATAAAAGCCTGTAAAATAGCTCATATACATGATTTTATTGAAACCCTGCCTCAAGGCTATCATACTCTTGTGGGGGAAAGAGGAGTGATGCTCTCAGGAGGACAACGACAACGTATTGCCATTGCTCGTGCTTTGGTTGTTGATCCCGAGATTTTGATTTTGGATGAAGCCACCAGTGCATTAGATAACGAAAATGAAAAATTGATCCAAATGGCGTTAGAAGATGCCATCAAAGAAAAAACCGTGATTATCGTTGCCCATCGATTAAGAACCGTCTATAAAGCCGACATCATTTATGTTTTACAAGAGGGTTCCATTGTAGAAGTAGGAAACCATCAAGAATTACTCCAAAAAAATGGAGTTTATCGAAATCTATATGAACTCCAATTCCATTCTTAAAAGAGAGTTTACTTTTTTGGAAAGATTATACCTACGGCTCCATCGATGGAAATATCATCATCGAAAGAAAAATCAGGCAATTTTTCATGATAAGTTCGTTATTTCTATAGGGAATCTTACCACGGGAGGGACGGGGAAGACACCTCTTACTATCTTTCTATCAGAATTTTTTTTAAAACGGGGATTTTCTGTTTTGATTGTTCATCGAGGTTATAAAGGCAAATTCTCGGGAGAACTTTTAGTTTCTTCTGATGGAAAGATCCATGTTTCTTCTTTTGTTTCGGGCGATGAGGCGTATTTGATAGCCCATCAATTACTTGAAAAAAACTATAAAAATTTTAAAGTAGTTTGTGGAAAGAATCGAAAAAAGCTCATTTCTGATTATGGAAATGATGCTCAGATTGTGATTTTGGATGATGCCTTTCAAAATCCAAGTGTGTATCGAAACTGGGATGTTGTGCTTTTGGATACTACTATCTCGCCCATGAAATACAAATTACTGCCATTAGGAAGATTCAGAGAACCCTTAGATGAACTCTCGAGAGCTGATGTAATCTTTTTAACCCGAAAAAATGAAAAACCTAATGATTTTGATTTCTGGTTTGAGCTGTCAAAAGGCTTTCAAAAACCAATTTTTTTTTCAGAAGTTCGACTTCATGCTATTGAACCAGAGCTCCAACAAAAAGAGGTTCTTGTTGTATGTGGGATTGGGAATCCTCATTCTTTCTTGCGATTGATTGAAGGTTCTTTTCACATAAAAAAAGCGTGGATATATCCTGATCATCATCAATTCAAAGAAAAAGAAATTCAAAGTTGGCTAAAATACAAAATACCGATTTTGATCACAGAAAAAGATTGGGTGAGATTAATCCATCACAAAGTATATCAAGAAAATACATCCTATTTCCATAAAGTTAAGATTAATCTAAAAATTGAAGACTTTTTAGAATTCGAAAAAAAATTAGAAGAAAGTCTTTATGGATTTGGATTTTTGGTTAGAACGATGGAAAAATAAAGAGATAGGTTTTCATCAAGACTTTTTTCATCCTTTTTTGGATCATTTTGGAGAAAGTTTTTTTTGGGATTTGTCTTTTTCAAATGCTTTGATCTTTGTTCCCCTTTGTGGTAAGTCTTTGGATTTGCTTTGGTTTTATCATCGTAATCATGAAGTTTTGGGTGTGGAAATTTCCTCCATTGCTTGTGAGGAATTTTTCTCAGAAAACAAAATTCCTTATACAATACAATCAATTGGGGAGAATTATCTTTATTCTTCTCTTGATGAGAGGATTAAGATTTTCAATGGGGATTTTTTTTCTTTGACTGAGGACTTTTTTCGACCTTATGTGCATAAGGTTTTAGGGATTTATGATCGAGCTTCTTTGGTGGCATTACCCAAAAACCTGAGAAAAAAATACGTAGATAAAATCAAGGCTTTGACTAAACCTTTTCGACAAGTTAAGTATTTTTTGATTACGATGGAATTCCCAGAAATAGATGACTCACAAGAAACGGGACCTCCTTTTAGTGTGACTCAAGAAGAAATCTGGGAAAGTTATCAAAGTTTTTTTCAAATCCGAAAGGTCTTTCATCGAAAGATAGAACGACGTAATTTGATACCTACGAATGAAGTATTATACTTTTTAGAACGTTTATGAGTCCCACTACATTGATTGTGCTGATTGTTGCGATTTTGTTAAATGCATTTGCGAATGTGTTTCTCAAAGCCAGTGCTATTTACGAAAATGATGGTTCACTGATAAAAAAAATTTTTAATCTTTGGTTGATTTTAGGAATTTTGAGTTTTGGTCTGGCTTTTTTATTTTACCGTTATGTTCTTAAGGAAATCCCCTTGAGTATTGCATATCCTATTATGACAACTTCTGGTTTCGCAGTTGTGCTTTTGGTCTCGAGGTTTTTATTTCACGAAAAGTTGGCGCTCGTTCAATGGATTGGGATTGGATTTTTGATTTTGGGGATTTGGTTGATTGCCTCAAAGTCCTAAAAAGTTTTCTTTCTGTTTGACAAAAGAATGATTTTTTTTGATGGTGGTATATGGAGACGAATCAAGTCAACTATCCTATGTTGACTACTAATAAAAATAAACCTCAAGACGAAGTTTTAAAAGAAGTCGAACAATTAACACCCAAACAAATCGTTCAAGAACTCAATAAATACATCATTGGTCAAGATAGAGCTAAAAAGATTGTTGCCATAGCCATACGAAATCGATTGCGAAGACAAAAAATCCAAGACGAACGTTTACGAGATGAAATCTACCCCAAAAACATCATCATGATAGGACCAACAGGATGTGGAAAAACAGAAATAGCCCGACGCTTAGCCAAATTAACCAAAGCTCCTTTCGTTAAAGTAGAAGCAACAAAATTTACTGAGGTTGGTTATGTAGGACGGGATGTGGATTCTATTATAAGGGATTTGGTGGCTAATGCAGTGAACTTAGTAAAAAAAGAATTTGAAAGAGAAGTAGAAGAAAAAGCCAAACGGAATGTTGAGGAACGAATCATTGATATTTTATTATCCAAAAACAAAAAGAAAGAACAACGACCCAGCGAAGAAGAAAAAAATCCCTTCACGGTGATTCGAACCATTTTAGAAATGAGTCAATTAGGAAGAGATATCCAAGCTGGTCAATCTCCCCGAGAAAAACAGGAGTCCATGTCTAGTGATGATGTGTTATTACGAGAAGCATTGCGAGAACAAATTCGAAGAGGAGATTTGGATTCATATGAAATCGAAATTGATGTTCCCACACCCGTCATGCCTATGGTTCAAGTAGTGGGAGGTCCAAACCTTGAAGAAATTGATATGCAACTCCAAAATCTTTTCGGGGATTTCTTTCCAAAGAAAAACAAAAAAAAGAAAGTCACCATTGCAGAAGCTAAACAACTTCTCTTCCAAGATGAAGTAGATAAACTCATTGATCAAGATAAAGTCAAAGCCGAAGCCATCCGAAGAACAGAACAACTCGGAATTGTATTTATCGATGAGATTGATAAAATAGCTGGTAGAGGAAACGTTCACGGACCTGATGTATCAAGAGAAGGAGTTCAAAGGGATCTTCTGCCAGTGGTGGAAGGTTCTACTATCAATACTCGTTATGGACCTGTAAAAACAGATCACATTTTGTTCATCGCAGCTGGAGCATTTCATTCCAGTAAACCCTCGGATTTAATCCCGGAACTACAAGGACGTTTCCCATTACGGGTGGAGTTAGATGAACTAACCAAAGAAGACTTCAAGCGAATACTCACAGAAACAGAAAATTCTTTGATCAAACAATCAATCAAACTCTTAGAAACGGAAAACGTTGAACTGGAATTTACTGAAGATGCCATTGAAGAAATTTCCCGTATTGCATATGAGTTGAACTCCAAAACAGAAAACATTGGAGCAAGAAGACTCCATACGGTGATTGAAGCTATTCTTGAGGATATTTCTTTTGAAGCTCCAGATTTACCTCAGGATCAAAGAAAAGTCCGAATTGATGCAAATTACGTTCGAGAAAAACTCTCGCCCATCATGAAGGATCGAGATTTAAGTCAATATATCTTGTAGTTAGTCAGTTGGATTTGAAAAACGAAAAATTAGAATTTAAACAGTTAGAAGAATTTTTTCACAAATGGTATCATAAGTTCATTCCAGAGAAAGAACAAGAAACGAATGTATTAATAACCACAACAAGTAGTAGAAAAAATTATTTTTTGGTTTTCTTAAAGATATTACCCTGGCTCTCAGGCTTTGTGTTTCTCATCACGCTTTTTTATGATCCTTTTGAAGGCATAATTCTACAAATCCCTTGGCGTCAGAACCCTTTGTATTTAGAAGGGGTTTTGAGGATGTTGGCGGTTACGGGCTTGGTGGGTTATGGAACCAATTACATAGCGATTAGGATGCTTTTTCATCCTAGAAAAAAACGTCCATTACTGGGACAAGGATTGATTCCTGCAAGTAAAATAAAAATTGCTCAGCGTTTGGGTGAAGCCATAAGCAAAGAAGTTATCAACCCTCAATTAGTGGTAAAACAAATCAAAGAGCGAGAACTTATCAAAAAATACTTAATCAAGTTCAATCAGTCTCTAAAAGAGACAATAGAGCTCCAAGAATTCCAAGAGGATCTAATACATGTTATTGAGTCCTCTGTAAATAACTTGCTTAAATCCGAAGATTTTCGAAAAAACCTCAGATCTATAATTGATGGATTAGATTTAGATAACCTCAAAGGAATAGAAGGTGGCTTATTCAAACTCTATAAATTTTTTGTGGGTAATCAGGAAGTGTCCAAAAAAATAGAAGAAATGATTCTCAAAGTTGAAATCAAATTAGACCCTTATCAAAAAAAAGTTCAAGAGTTCCTAAAGAAACTACCTGAACTGATTAATAACCGCCAAGAAAATATTGAATTGATGATATTAAATACCGTGCTTTTTTTAATGGAGCGAATAGATATAAAAAGTGTCATTGTGAATAATCTTCTGGAATTTGATGAATTGCGTTTAGAGAAACTCATTTTGTATTCTACTTCTGAACAATTAGAATATATCCAATACTTGGGATGTTTTTTGGGAATTTTAGGAGGATTTTTAATTTGGATACCATTGGAGTCTTTTGTTTTTTTTGTTATTGTGGGTTTTTTGGTCTTTTTTCTTGATGAATTTTTATATCGAAAATCACAGACTCAAGAAAAATTAAAAATTAAAGACTAGCCAAGATAATTGCTTGAGAAGTTTAAGTAATTCTTAATTTTCTTGATGATGGAGTCAGGGATCTTGATTCCATTTTCATGAAGTCGTATCCGGTACTTTTCAAAAGACAAGTTGTGCTTTGAGGATTGATTGAAGGTAAAAATAACATCGTCTATGTATTTCGATAAGGTTTTGAGAAGCTCAGGCTTGCTTAAGAGCTTCTTTTGGTAAGGTCTCAAGATTTTCAAATTAACACCTCTACTAATCGAACGATAAAAAGCAAATCGAAAAAGAATATTATGATCATGTTCTGATTCTTTATTGAGTTCTTTTTCTAACTTTTTTAGGTTAATGTAATCCACAATCTGCGCTTGGTATTGAGGTTTAATATAATTTTGCATTAGAGTATGAAGTATCAAAAAGTATACTTGTCGGTAATTATTACAGTTGAAAATTGTACACTCTTGATGTACATGTTCATCGCACCAAATATATAAAATAAAGTCTACATCTGAATTGTGTTCAGTGATACCAAAGTTTAAAGAGCCTACAAAATCAAACGCTACTTCATATCCAAGCTGCTTTAGGATTTTTGCGAATCGATAGAAATCCCGAATTCTTTCTTTCGAAGTTTGGCTCTCAAACCTTCGAAAATAACGTTTAATTTCAACATACTCTTTGATAAAAGGATTATCCTCAAATGGTAATATCATATACTTATTATTCCAAGTAAATTAGTATAGATATAAAAATTAATTTTTCAATTAAAATTTGGTTTAAAGTAGTTTAAAATTTGATAAATATAAATCAACACATTTTTTGATAAATGGCAATTAATAAAAAAAATATCTTAGGAATTTCTCATTATACCGATTTTTTTATCATGATTAGAATATCTGGTTTACATCCACAACTTCAACCAATGGTTGATCGAGGACAACTTGGAGCTCGTAAAATCGTCGCTTTGTTAAATTTAAAGGAATTTGTTGACAAATATGCAAAGGTTCCATATATCTCAGAAGAAGAGGTTCAGTTCTTGGAACAAAAATACGGTGCTAAGCCGGATATCATCACATGGGGTGATTATTTCCAAACGGAAATTGCTTCTCGATTTTTTTATCAATCAGACGAAGACTTTGAAAAGATCATCGAAACCATTAAGTTTGATATCATTTCATCAATCTTAATCTTCAAAAACAAATCAGAAGAGTTCAAAAACAAAATCAAAGAAGAAGCCTTAGTTTTGAAGGGTTTGGAAAAAGAAAAATATACAGACGAAGAAGAAACCATTCTTCATTTAGAAATTCTATTACAATATTACGAAGAAATGGGATTATCTATGGCGGATATTTTTGATGAAGATTATGAGTGGTTCTACTCTTTTGTAGACACCTATGAAAAGAAAGCAATTTAAGTTCTTTTTTATCTTGTTTTTCTTGGTTTTGTTTGTTTTTTCTACGTTTCCTTCTGTGTTTTCGAAGGAGGAGAAGGACTTAAATCAAAAAGAAAAGTATGATACAAAAAACTCTATCCAAAAGGACTTTCAGAATCAATTCAGTATAGCGCTGGAGTTAAGAAATTCTACCGAACAAACCCAGCGCTTACTGGAGTTATTTTATCTGTATCCTGAAGAATTTCAAAAACCAGAAATCCAAAAGCAGATATTGGATCGAATCTATAAAAATTATTCTAAAAACAAGAAAGTAGAGGAATTTTTTACTTTATTAGAAGAACTCGAAAAACGTAATTTTTTGAGCAAAGAAATTTTTTTACAATATAGGAAATTATATGAAAATCAGTTTTTCTAAACTTAGCCTTAATTTAGTTTCTTATGCTTGACAATATTTATTATAAAAAAATTATACATAAATTATAAAATTTTACTTTTTTGTGAAAAGGTTATATCGAAATCAATAAAGGAAAGTATGGCTTTTTCAATCAAAACTTTAAAACCTGGTTCCTACATCTATTTTGAAAATACAGAACCAAACCCAAGATCCTTTTATATCATTCAAGATGGTCAAGTAGGATTATCAGGTAAGTTTTTTACTATTGGGATTCAACCAGAAAAGGTTCTAAGAAAAGGTGATTTCTTCGGTGTAGAAACTGCTATGACTGGGCACAAACGAATGGAAAGTGCAGTAACATCAGCACCGACAACACTGATTGAGGTTCCTCATGATCAATTTCGTGTTCTGATTACCAAGAGCACACCCCTTGCAATGAAGATCATTCGATCTTTCTCTTTGAAACTACGAGAGTTTGATGCAACCATTACAAACATCTCTGCTCAACAATTCAAAATAGAAGAAGATCCGAGTCATCTATATGATCTGGGTGTTTTTTGGTTTAAAAGTAATCGATTTGATCATGCAGCTTATGCCTTTCAAAAGTTCATTGAATACTGCCCGAATGACAAAAACGTAGCTCAAGCCAAGCTCTACCTTCAAAAAATGAATAAACCTTTTGTAGCTCCGAAACTGATTAAGAAAGAACTAACCCGTTATTTTAAAAAAGATCAAATCATATTTTGTGAAAATGAACCTGGGGATGAATTATATATCATCAAAAAAGGAAGTGTTAAAATTTCAAAACTAATTTCAGGTAAAGAAACCATCTTAGCTCTATTGAAAGAAGGCGACATTTTTGGTGAGATGGCTTTGTTGGACAATCGTCCTCGTAGTGCTACCGCAATCGCAGCAGAAGACTGCGAAATGGCGGCAATCAATCGCCAAAATTTTGATCGTTTAGTAATAGAACAGCCCATCATGGCTGAAAGGCTTATTACACTTCTTTCTGAAAGAATATGGACAGCTTATCGACAACTATCGAATCTCACTATTACTGATCCCATTGGTCGATTGTTGGATATGTTATTAATCCAAGTCGAAAAAGAAAAAGTTCCCATCAAACCTAAAGCTACTTATAATTTTCGTATATCAGGAAATGATCTCTTAAAAATGGTAGGTATGGATCCAGTGAAGGATCAGCAGTATATTGTTGAACTCATCAAGAAAAAATACTTAGAACTCGACCAAGGTTTAATCAGTTGTAAAAATTTAGAGGAACTAGATAAAGAAGTTACCTATTTTAGGAAGCGATCCGAAAAACGTGCAAAAAAACAAACTGTCTAAAATATTATGTATGTTTTCATAACGGGAGCATGTGGTGGTCTTGGACAAGCGCTCATACAAAGATTATCAGAACTTAATCACGTCATCATTGCAACTGATATTCATCAACAATATAATTTCTCCCAAAAGAATGTTCAATACTATCCGTTGGATGTCTCGAATCATTCAGAATGGGAAAAATTATTAAATACAATTTATCAAAAACATCATATTGACGTGCTAATCAATTTAGCAGCTATAATACAACCACGTTATGTATTTGATTTTACAGAGAAAGAGATCACAAAACAAATTGATATCAATCTAAAAGGATTAATTTATGGAACTTATCTAGTTGCTAAAAAAATGAAGGAAACTCAAAACGGACACATCATTAATATTTCATCTTTGGCTGGGATTGCTCCTATTCCGGGAATTTCTTTGTATAGTGCGACCAAGTTTGCAGTTCGTGCTTTTAGTCTTGCGATAGCTTTAGAATTAAAGCCCTATAATGTTTACGTAAGTGTCATCTGCCCTGATGCCATCAAAACTCCTATGTTGGATTATCAAAAGGATTTTATTGAAGCTGCTTTGTCTTTTTCGAATTTTTATTACCTTACACCAGAGTACGTGAGTAAAGTCATTCTCAAAACTATGAAGACAAAGGAGTTAGAAGTCATCATACCAATGTATCGTGGTTTATTGGCAAAAGTGGTGAGCGCTTTCCCCTCATCTTCAAAAATACTATTTCCATTGATAAGAAATTTAGGAATTTATTATCAGAAAAAATTTAGGCGTCAAAAGTCTTAACGTAGTCATCCATTTGTAAAATCCTTTTCTTTTCTTTCTTAAAAGAAATTTTGGATTCATGAAAAAAGTGGAGCTCCCATCCCGCTATGAACATCTCCAGGTTGAGTCAAAATGGTATCAGTTATGGGAAAAAGAAAATGCCTTTTCTCCTGAGTTCGCAAAAAAACTAAATCGCCTCGAGTTTAAAGGTCCTTATTCGATTGTCATTCCTCCACCGAACGTAACAGGACAGTTGCACGTTGGTCATGCATTGAATATGACAATACAAGATGTTTTGATTCGGTTAGCAAGAAAAATGGGCTATCAAACTTTGTGGATCCCAGGCACTGACCATGCTGGGATAGCCACTCAAAGCAGAGTAGAACGTGAACTCAAAGAAAAAGAAAACAAAACAAGATGGGATTTGGGACGAGAAGCTTTCTTAGAACGAGTTTGGCAGTGGAAAGAGCATTATGGAAACGTCATCACACAACAAATGAGAAAATTGGGGGTTTCCGTTGACTGGGGGAGAGAACGCTTCACGATGGATGAAGGCTTATCCTATGCTGTTCGAAAAGTATTCGTTGATCTGTATAAACAAGGCTTGATCTATCGTGATACAAAAATGGTAAACTGGGATCCCGAAACCAAAACAGTTCTCTCGGATTTGGAAGTAGAGTATGAAGAAAACTATAAAGGAGAACTTTGGAGTTTTGCTTATCCGTTGGTTGATGGAGGAGGAGAAATCGTTGTTGCTACCACTCGTCCAGAAACCATGTTAGGGGATACTGCGATCGCTGTTCATCCTGATGATGAACGATATAAACACCTGATCGGTAAAAAAGTCAAACATCCATTGTTGGGACGAGAAATCCCAATCATTGCAGATGCGATTTTAGTGGATCCTCAATTCGGAACTGGTGCGGTAAAAGTCACACCCGCTCACGATCCCAACGACTTTGAGGTAGGGAAACGCCATCAATTGGAATTTATCAACATCTTTGATGAATCTGCAAGAATCAACGAAAATGGTGGACCCTACAAAGGTTTGGATCGCTTTGAAGCTCGAAAAAAAATCAAAGAAGATATAGCAAAATTAGGCTTAGATCGGGGAACCAAAGAACACATCATGAGCATCGGTCGTTCCCAAAGAAGCAATGCTATAGTGGAACCCATGATTTCCACTCAATGGTTTGTAAAAGTAGAACCATTAGCAAAAAAAGCCATAGAATACGTAGAACAAGAAAAGATAAAATTCATTCCTAAACGTTGGGAAAACCTATACTTTTCTTGGATGCATCAAATAAAGGATTGGTGTATTTCTCGACAATTATGGTGGGGACATCAAATCCCGGCGTGGTATTGTAAGGATTGTGGTCATATCTCAGTTTCTATGGAAGACTTGACTTCTTGTGAGAGCTGCCATTCAAAAAATATTGAACGAGATCCCGATGTTTTGGATACTTGGTTTTCGTCAGCATTGTGGCCTTTTTCAACCATGGGTTGGCCTGAAGATACAGACGATTTGAAGACCTACTATCCAACAAGGGTTTTGGTCACTGGGTTTGATATTATCTTTTTCTGGGTGGCAAGGATGATTATGATGGGAGTTCATTTTATCGGAAAAGAACCCTTTAAGGATGTTTATATTCATGGTTTGATGCGCGACGAAAAAGGAAGAAAAATTTCAAAAAGCATGGGAAACAACGTTGATCCCGTAGAGATCATAAAAACCTATGGGGCTGACTCGTATCGTTATTTCTTTATGGCTACGTTGACTGAAGGAAAAGATTTGGTTTATTCTGAACAACGATTGAAAGGGTATCAAAACTTTTGTAATAAAATTTGGAATTCTGCTCGCTTTGTGTTTTTGAATTTACCAGAAGATTTTCAGCTAGATTTCTCAAGGCTTTATCAATTAGACCTCGCATTAGAAAACGAAGATTATTGGATACTTTATCATTTGCATCGGGTTGAAAACATAGTTCAGAATCTACTTCATAGTTATAAATTCCACATTGTATCAGAAGAACTCTATGAGTTTATCTGGAATTACTATTGTGATTGGTATATTGAGATTGTAAAGCCACGGCTCAAAAAAGACTCTGACAAAAAAGAATCCGCATTGTATGTCTTGGTTTATGTTCTATATCAGATTTTGAATTTGCTCCATCCTTTTATGCCATTTCTTACAGAAGAATTGTTTTCGTATTTAAAGCCCTTTTTATCAAAAAAAGATGTTCCTTTTTTGATGTGGGAACTGTATGATTTCGAAATAAAGAAATGGGAAGTTTCCAGCTGGAAGGATAAGATCTCATATTTAGATGACCTCAAAGAACTAATTACGAAAACACGTTCCATTCGTGCGGATTTATCAATACCACCCTCAAGAAAAATCCAAGTTCGGATTTTTACAGAAGACCCTAATTTTCAAAATTATATCGAATCCAAAAAAGAAGCAGTTTTACGTTTGATTCAAGCAGAAGAGATCACTTTCATTCAAGAAAAAACCATAGACTCTCAAACCATAGTAGAGGTTTTACGAACAGGCTTTATGGAGGTTCCCCTCAAAGGAGTAGTGAACCTACAATCAGAGCTCCAAAAACTCCAAAAAGAAAAACAAGAATTAGAAAAAATCATTACGATTGCGGACTCAAAATTGAATAACGAAAAGTTCATTAAGTCCGCTCCCGAACAAGTAATAGAAGAACAAAGACATAAAAAAGAAGAAGCAATCGAAAGACTACAATATGTAAATCAAACCATCGAAAAACTTTTAAAGATTCAGTAAGTCTATGAGTAAAAAATATGAACTATTAGCTCCTGCAGGAAATTTTGAAAAATTACAAATCGCTCTTCATTATGGGGCTGATGCGGTATATACTGGACTTCCTGAGTTCAGTCTTCGAAGCCAAATCAAAGAAATGGATTTGGAGATCCTAAAGCAATCCATCGACTACGTAAAATCAAAAAATAGAAAAATTTACATCACAATTAACATTTATCCCCATAACAAGGATTTAGAAGCAATAAAAGAACATTTGCTTTTTTTGAATGATGTAAAACCTCATGCCATCATTATTTCGGATTATGGAGTTTTTCGTTTGGCAAAAAAATATGCTCCTGAAATTCCCATCCACATAAGCACTCAAGCCAATATCACCAACGTAGAAGCTGCGAAATTCTGGGAAGATTTGGGAATAGAAAGAATCATCTTAGCAAGAGAAGTAAGCCTAGACGATATCCGGGAATTTCGTAAAAGCCTAAATGTAGATTTGGAAGCCTTTGTTCATGGTTCTATGTGCATTGCGTATTCGGGACGATGTTTTCTTTCTGCTTATATGACGGGGCGATCTGCTAACAAAGGAGAATGCACAAATTCTTGTCGCTGGAAGTACTCAGTCTACTATTTAAAAGAAGATACAAGAGAAAATGAATTTTTCCCAGTTTTTGAGGATGATCACGGAACCTATGTGATGAGTTCAAAGGATTTGTGTATGATTGAACACCTTCCTTTGTTAGCAGAAGCAGGAGTAAATAGCTTTAAGATTGAAGGGCGCATGAAGGGTATAAACTACTTGGCAGGTGTTGTGAAGGTATATCGTGAAGCCATTGATCTCCTAGAGAAAAACAGTTTTGTTGTGAAAGAGGAATGGTGGGATGAATTAGAACAGTTTTCCAATCGTGGGTTTACCACGGGGATGTATTTTGGACAACCTATTGACGGTTATCAACATAACGGTAAAAGCAGAAATGAACCTGCCTTTTCTTTAGGCGGTGTAATCCAACATGTCGAAGAAGACGGAATTTGGGTATTAGCCAGAGACAAAATCCTATTAGAGGATCGAATCCAAATATTACGAAACGGACTAGAAAAAGAAATATTTCAAATCAAACAAATCAAAACCAGCAACAAGGATATGGATATTTTAAAAAACGGAGAAATGGCAAAATTGGTATTCGATAAAGAAATCCCAAAAAGCGTTCAACCTTTGGATATTTTACGAAAATACAAACATCCAGTGGTTATCACAAAGTGAGATTTTTTGTTTTTTTATTTTTTATTTCATTGCTTGAGGCAATCTCTTGGGAGGTGGGAGTAAACTTACATCAAAGCTATTACCCAAAAACCTCTTTTTTGGATTCTATGCGAAATCCCATTTTTCGCCTTTACGAACTATATGAACCTCATGCAAAGTTAGAACATCAAAAAAATTCTCAGTTCAATGGGGAGCTCTTTATTTCTTTGATTTCTTTTTTTTCTGAGAGGGATTTTATTTCTATCAGTTTTGGAAAGTTTTATTTTCCTTTCATGTGGGTTCAAAAAATTTATGACATAACGCAATACCAAATTGAGTGGAAAGGGGATTACAACGCTATCGTTTTTCAATATGGCATCCAAGCAAGAATCTTAAAGTGGTTTTATCTTGAATTTCCATTAGGGATTGGATACATGCCAGAAGTTCGTTTTTTCTATCAAAGTTGGAGGTTACAATCACTTGGCTTTTTAGATCCCATTACGTTTCATCAAAATTCTTTTTTTAGTGGTGAAGGTTTGTTATGGCGTATCAACGGAAATCTTGTCTATCGTCATCAACAGTGGTCAATAAAATTGGGCATGTCATATCACTACGGAATCTCATCAAGAATGACTTCCAAAAACCAAAATCAAAATTGGTATTGGATACAAAGAAAATACATTTGGATTACAGATGACATTTCTTATTACTTCAAATACCAACAAGAATATTTGGAAACGTTTTATTACGTTCTTCGAAATTTCCCACTCTTGGAGGAGGTAAAACCAATTTGGAGTATGGTTTCCATCCAACTTGGTTTTGGTTTTAGGATGTAGTCTGATTGGGTTCATGAAAAAAACTTCGAAAGGATTTTAATCTATTTGATCTCAAATGGGAATTAGCAAATTTCTTTTTCTATCAACATTTCTGAATTCTTTGTTGATCTTATTGAAATAATCTTTCAAAAGTATCAAGTCTTCATGAGATAGTGTTGTTGGATGAAGATTTGTTATTATGATAAACAGGATAAGTTGAATTCAAAAGCTTGGGATAATTTTCCAAAGAGTCTCGTTGTTGGATATTTTCTATGGCTACTTCATACGGTATTCCATAGGTTTGAGCATTCTTTATGCATTTTTCGATCATTTCTTTTTGAACATCAAAAAGAAATATATGTTTTCTGAAAAATCAACTCTTTCTTTTGCGGGAGTTCTAATATGGGAAGAATCCAATTCCCTTTTCCTGCAAACATATCTACCCAAATATATTGATAGATTTGATTTTTGATCTGAAGAATGAATGTTTTTAATATTTCAGAAGAAGTTAAATGAATCCCTAATACCCTTTTTATTTTCTTGTTAAAAAGGGAACTTCATAATTCTTTTTTATTTTCTATTTCTTGAATTGAAAATTTAACCCAAAATTGGAGTTCAAAAGAAATCAGCATTTCGTAGTTGAGTTCTGAGGTAATCCCAAAATCCCTCAAAAAGACTTTCGTTGAACCAGAAAGACCCATCTTTGGATTTTGATGGTTTTTATCGACCAGCTTTACATGAAAATCAATGCTTATGGGCTTGGTTATCCCTTTGAGAAACAAATTCCCATACGATCGAAATTCGCGATCTTGAAGCACTTGTATGTTGTTACTAAAAAAATAAATATGAGGAAAATTTACTGCATCAAAGAAGTTTTCTGCGTAAAAAGTTTCATCCCTCGTTTGATGTAAAGTGGTGATATTTTTAACGGGAATGAAGATTTGTAAGTTGAGTTTAGGGGTTATATCAACTTGATAGTTTATTTCTATTTCATAATCCTTAGCAATACCCACGAATCTATCTAAAGGAGTCATCAGTAAAAACACAATCTGAGATTGAGATTTATCTACCTCAAAAACAATATTTTTTAGTGAATGTTGAGATAAGTCTTTGTGTTCTATCATTTCCCTTAGAGAAAAGCTCATGGGTTTTTGGAGGTATCGTTTTTGTTCTTCTTCCTTGTTAAGATTAAGTTCTAAAAATTCAAATGCGAGCTGTGGCTGAAAAAGTTCTTTTGATACCACTTTGAATTTTCGACCTATACGAATATAGTCTTTTGCGATGTTATAAAGAGATTCTGAAATCAAAATATGTGTCTGGACTTTTCTATTGACTTTCGTTAAGTAATTTGCCCATTCAATTGTTTTCCCAAAAACCACATTTTCCCAGTTGCCTTTGTAGTTGGCACTGGCGAAAATCACAGCACCAAGGTTTAACCCCATTTGAACTTGGATTCCTTGAAGTTTATTGGTCTCGTTGAATTCTTTTGAGATTTCCAAGATCTCCTTTGTACAATAGAGGGCGTGGAGGGAGAGCTCCAACAATGATTGATTTTCTTTGGGAACAAAAATTGCCATTAAAGAATGTTGATTCAGTTTTTCAATGTAAGAATCAAAATTTGAAAGGACCTTATTTACTCGTTGAAAAAAATGACTCAGCGAAAAAAATACATTAGGAGTTTTTTCTATCAATTCGAAAAAATTTTGTATTTCTATGACTAAAACTGTAGCCTCTTGGTTTTCTTTAGTTTGAGAGTCTGTGATTTCTTTTTGTGCGAGTCGAGAGTCTCCTTCGTCATAGATGAGCCTTCGAACTTTGATATTTCCTTTGGGTATGGTTTGACAAGCTAAACGTATGTTATCCTTCCATCCTTTCTGGTTGGCTATGAGCTTTTCTTGGGAGTTTCTTGGTGGCAGATATTCTAAACCTTCTAAGATTTCCACACGACATGTGGAACAAACCCCATTTCCTAAACAAACGTGATAGTGAGGTATACCGTAATTGAGGGATGCTTCTAAAATCGATGATCCTACTTCGACTTCGATTTCTTTTTGATCTGGTAAAAAAAATATCTTTATCTTAGTCTTTTCGTTGGGATTGGGGACTTCAGTCAAGTCCATAGACGTAAACATCTTCTGGATAACGAACCAAGAATTTTAAATCCAACTTCTTTTCCTGATTTTGCTTGAGGGGAACTTTCCATTTGATGATACCTTGCTTATTTGAAGAAAAATTTTGTTTTGGTTCTAATAGAGAAACTTCAATCATCTCGTGTTTAGAAACTGGGATTTGATCCATCATTTCGACTTCAACCTCTTTAGGAAGAGTGTTCTTGATTTTCAAAGAAAATTCATAATGGATCTGGATTTGTTTTTTGAAGGTTCCCACAATTTCAGTGAATTTTCGTTCGAGTTTTCGTTCAATCTTGATTCGTTCTTCAGTTCCTATTGGGATAGAAATCTCTTCTTTGGGGAGGTAAGGTTTTTCTAAAAAAACTTTATTTTTGTATTTATCATCAAAGAAAACATTTGCCTCACCTACACTTAGAGGAAAATCAAAGGGATTTTCGAGTTTTACCACAACGAAAACTCCAGCCCTCAACTTTGGAACACTCAAATACTGTATTTTTGCCTGGCTTTGATTTGATATTACTTGAACTCTTTGTGGTTTTTGATTGGAAGAAATCAAGTATTTCCCCGGTAATTGAAACTCAAAAGAAGAAATGTCAGAATGTATTTTCGTAATCTGCTGATTTTCTGCCAATGGTGTTTCATCTGGTTGGGTTTCTTTTTTAGCTCTGAAAAATGCTTCGGGTTGATTTCGATAAGGAACAATCACTTCTTTTTGCACCTCCAAATACCATGGAGGAAGCTCAGGCACTATGGACTCAAAGTGTGGTTCTTGGGTGCTTAAAGTCAAAGAAACATCTTTCCAATCCTCACCAGTGTTTTGATAAATTTCTGCCTTCATGCTTACGAAAGCTTTTTCTTTCAATGGATCAATTTTTATCTCATAACTGGGTTTCCAATAGGCATCTTTTTGTAAATATCCCACCTCTAACATAATTTCTTGATCTTGGTTTGAGTTGAGATTGATTTGTATGATTTTTGTTTTTTGGGAATGAGCTTCCCACATGTTGATTTCTTCTTCGATTTTCTTTTTTTCTTGATGGAGTTCGTTGAGTTGATTTTGAAGGTTTGTGATTTTTTTTAGGTTTTCAAGAATTTTTGTTTCTTGGTATTGTAGAAAAGATTTGATGTCTTGAATAGTTATGGACTTTTCTATTGTGAGTTTCTTTAGAGTTTGAATACTGATGTTGTAGGTTTCTTTTTCGTTCTCGAGTTCTAGGATTTTATGAATGAGCTCGTTGAGTTTGGATTTTAGTTTTTCTAATTTCTCGATTTTTATTGGTCGAAGATAAGTATTCCAAATTTGAAGGTTTTGGATTTCTGTATTTCCTTTTGTAATGTGAACTTGAAGGGAAGTGTCGAGAAAACCCTCAGGCAACGGGGAGATCCAGATTTCGTTACTTCCTTTTTTGATTTTTATGCTGCTTTGACGTTTTATAAAAGCATAGTTAGGATACATCACAACTTCTTTGGGTTGAGGATTTAGAATGATTTCTTGGGAATAGAGCTCAAGAGAAACAAAAAAAAGAAAAAGAAAAAAATTAAATATTCTCATAAATCTTCTAAATATTCTTTTTTTTCCTTCATGAAAAGAAAATTTTATTCTCATGACTTTATTGAAGAAAAGAATTCTGTTTAATCTCATCAAACATCATATCCAGCTTACAAAAAAAATTTTTCGTCATTATGCCATCAAAAGAGTCCCTCTTGAGCGAATTCTTTCTTTGACTCAAAGAGTTGGAACAAATCAATTTGATGTTTATACAGGTAGTTTGAATATCTCTCAAATCATTGAAGATCTAAAATGGGAAAATGTATTGTATCACCACCCTTATCTACTACTCTTTCGTTGTAGGGATCATTCGGTTTGGTTATCTCAAGGGATTTGGAAAAACCAAAAACTTTATCATCATATTTTTCCAGCACGAAAAAACATAGCAGAAGCTCTAAGTGAAAATGGCTATTTAGAACCTTTACGAATTCATTCAAATAAATACAAGACTTTACTAATTGCTTACTGGTTGTATTTGAATCAAAGTGAACATAACGACTATCTCTACTATATCGAAAGAGCAAGGGAAATTTTAGGACTCTCAAAAATAAACCATCAACATTCAAAAGTGATGGACGACTTCATACGTTATTTTATTTAGATATTGAGTTTTAATTTAAAATTTTATTATCTCAAAACAAATCAAATTCATAAAAAAAGTTTCATCATAATTTCATAAAATTTGTGAAAAAAACTAATTTTACTTGACTTAAATATTGTTTCATTTAGAAATTGCAAAATTGCTCATGCTCAAAGGAGGGTGTAATATGAAGAAAACTTTTATGCCCAAATTGTTAGCAGTAGCTTTGGTGGGCTTGTTTTTGGGAAGTAGTTGTATTGGTATACCACCAGTAACAAATAAAACAGGAATGGGATCGATTTTTTCTGATCTTACGGAACATTTAGACGGTGTCTCAACGGCAGCACCTAATAAAAAAGGAGAAGCCTGTTCTATAATCGTTCTTGGCGTTGTTGCTATTGGGGACTCTTCAATTGATACAGCAAGAAAAAATGGTGGTATAAGTAGAATTGCATATATCGATAGAAAGTGGTTTAATGTTATATGGGTTGCTTTTGGAAGGAACTGCACGATTGTTTACGGAGAATAAAGCCTATTTTCCCTCAGCGGTTTTCCGCTGAGGATTTACGTTGTTTTTTTCGTTGGCTTTCCCAAACCGTTTCTGGCACATCCAAAACCCAATTACAATACCGAGCCAAAGTAAAAAAATAATCTGACAAACGATTGAAAAATTTTATAAAATCAGGATGAATATTTTCTTTTTTTTCCACAATGGCATAGATGAGTTTTCTTTCTACATCTCGGCATTTGGTTCTGCAAACGTGCAAAAAAGAAGCAATCAGACTTCCTCCCGGCAAAATAAACTTACGTAGTTCTGGCATGTTATTGGACCATTCATCAATCTTTTCTTCCAAGTGAAGAATGTCTTCTTCTTTCAAAATGGTTTGATTGTCTCGATAGTATCCTGCCAATTCCGCAGAATATTCAAAAATAAGGGATTGAATGAAATTTAACTCATCCCAAATTTCTTTGAGTTTTGGATTTGTCTGTTTTTCTTGGATCAAACTGCATACAACACCTATGTAAGAATTCAATTCATCGCAGTTCCCGTATAAATCAACACGGATGTGGAATTTTAAAACCTTTTCTCCACTCGCTAAATGGGTAAAACCTTCATCCCCTTTTTTAGTATAAATTTTTGGCATATATCGAATTTATTGGTTCTTTGATTCTGAAAAGATCATTTCTAAGATTTCTTTTGCGAGCTGATGAGGCTTTTTTTGAGAGTCTAAATCAACCCAAAAGATGTGATGTTTCTGACAAAGTTGTTTGGCAATTGTATAGTTTTGTTGGATTCTTTTTAACTCTTCTTCTTTTTCAAAAATTTCTTTTGCTTGTTGATTCTTTGTGCTTCGAATATCTAAGCGTTTGAGGGCTAAATCTACAGAGATGTTGAGAAAAAAAACCATAGTAGGCTTTGGATATTTGTTGTAAAAAAAATAAAAAATATCTTCGACTTCTTTTTCCTTCTGAGCTTGATATACGGAAGTAGAAATATAATATCGATCCAAAATGATTTTTTTTTCTTGATTGGGTAAAAGGTTTCTTTGGTAATTTTCTCTTCGGTCCCGGTCAAAGAGCTCAATCCATTCTTTGGTTGTCAAAAGAGTCTTTTTTTTTAAATGCTCTCGTATTTGTTTGCCGGTAGAAAAATCTGTTGGCTCATAAAAAAAAGCAAAAGAATCATGAATTTTTAGTTTTTTTATAAATTTTTTTAAATATTCTATCGCCGTAGTTTTCCCAGCTCCATCTAGTCCTTCGAGGACATATAGTTGCATAGGTAAAATGATTATCTATGAAGATGAATTCATTTCTTTTACAAATTTTTGATCACCAAAGCATAAAAAGAAAGGGCAGTTTTAATAGACTCCAATGAGATTCGCTCATTGATGCCGTGCATACCCTGGAGTTCATCTTCAGTGAGATACACGGGCAAGAAGCGGTAAATGCTATTTGAAATTTTACTAAAATGACGTGCATCCGTAGCACCAAGAACCAAATAAGGAGCAATCGAGATTTCTGGATTAATGGTTTTGAGGGAACGAGCAATCAAAGTAAATCCTAAAGAATCCACAGAAGACACAGGAGAAGCTTCCATGGAATAGGGTGTTTCTTCGATTTGGATGGTGGGATCCTGAATGATTTCTTGGACTCGCTTTTTTACTTCGGCAATGGTATCCCCCGGCAGTAGCCGAAAGTTGATGATGGCTTCGGCTTTTTCAGGTATGACATTTTCTTTAATTCCACTTTGGAGGATGGTTGTAGCCATAGTGGTTTGAAGGGAAGCTCTACCTGTGTTGGTGGTGGTTAAGTTCGAAATGATGATAGGTTCAAACAACCAGAGGTTAGCGATCGCCATCTTTTGAAAGAAAGGAAAATCAGCACCAATGAATCGAAACATTGTTTTTTGGATTTCGGTGAATTCATAATCGAACGGATTTTCGTGAAGACGATGTAATGCCGTGATCAATTTCGTTATAGAAGTTTCTTTGGGTGGCATAGAAGAATGACCACTCGTTCCTGTCGTTGTTAACTTCAAACTCAAATACCCTTTTTCGGCGATTCCAATCGTGGCAACAGGTGTATCAATATTGGGAATGATTTTGACTGTGATGGCTCCACCTTCATCTAAAACAAATTCGGGTTGGATGTTCTGCTGATGAAGATATTCGACAATCAGTTTTGCTCCTTGGAATCCGCCGATTTCTTCATCATGTCCAAAGGAAAAATAAATGGTTCGCTCGGGTTGGAAGTTTTGTTGGAGTAAAAATTCTGCTGCTTGTAAAATCCCCAAAACCGTAATTTTATCATCAATGGCACCTCTTCCAAAAAGATAACCTTCAGAAAGGACTCCGTCAAATGGGGGAAATTTCCACTCCGATGGATCCGCAGGAACCACATCATAATGCCCCATAAGAATAACGGGCTTGAGTTCTGGATTCTTCCCTTTCCATTCATACAGAAGTGAAAAATTGAACAGAGTTCTTTTTAGGTTTTTATGAACTCTTGGAAAACTTTTTTCTAAAAATTGTATGAACTTTTGAAATTCGTTTTTATCTATTTGTTTTGGGTCCTGATAGGATATCGTTTGGATTCGGATTGCTTGGGCTAAATGTTCTATAAGTTTTTTATAATGTTCTTCGAATTCCGTTGATTGAAGCCACTCTGTGTTTGGAATAGGTTCATACTTTGGTTCTTGAAGGGTAAAGGTATTGAAGAAAATGACTCCCAAAAAAATAAAAAAAATAAACACAGTGGCAACTAAGAACTTTTTCATGAACTTGAACAAAAATTACTTTGTTTGATTTGACAATCAAATTTTATGTGGGATAACTCCGCTTCTATTCTCTCGAATAGAAGCGGAGCAGGGTTAAATCTCAGAGGTTATGTCCAATAATTTTGATGAATTCTTTTAGAATGGCAGGATGCCCTGGCCATGCTGGGGAAGTCACCCAATTTCCATCTACGACTACTTGATCAAAACCGACTTCTTTATAATTGCCACCTCCTAATATTACTTCAGGTCCAATGGCGGGATAGCAAGTTAAGGTTTTTCCTTTTACCACATTTGCTGCAGTAAGAAGCTGAATGCCATGACAGATAGCAGCAATGGGCTTATTGTTTTCGGCGAAATGTTTGACGATTGAGATAACCCTATCGTTTCTTCGTATGTATTCAGGAGCCCGACCCCCTGGTAGGTATAATGCATCGTAATTTTCAGGCTTTACTTCATCAAAATCTTTATTCAAAGTGAAGTAATGTCCCGGTTTTTCGGAGTAGGTTTGCTCGCCTTCAAAATCGTGAATAGCGGTTTTTACCCTATCGCCTTTTTTCTTGCCAGGACACACGGCATCAACTTCATGACCAAATGCTAACAACGCTTGGAACGGAACCATTACTTCATAGTCTTCTACAAAATCACCAACAAGCATAAGGATTTTCTTTTGCGCCATAACTCTCTCCTTGTATTGATTTGTTTTAAAAGTGATAAATCAAGTTCTCTATATAGACAAATCATTTTTATTTTTCAATAGAAATTTTTTTAAAGGTTTCTTTTACATTTTTTTGAAGTTGGAGAAGGAATTCCTCTTTTGGAATGTTTCTCAGATTGGCTATGAATTCACCAATGTAGATAAGATTGGCAGGTTCGTTGGTTTTTCCCCGTTTGGGGACCGGCGCTAAGAATGGAGAATCTGTTTCAATCAAAAGATTTTCTAAAGGGATTTTTTGAGCAGCTTCTTGAATTACTTTCGCATTCTTGAATGTGACAATCCCACTAAATGAAATCTTCCAATCCAGTTCTAAAAACCACTTGGCTTCTTTATAAGAATAAGTATAACAATGCATAATTCCATTTGGGTATGATACTTCTTTTGCTAAGCGAAAGATTTCTTCTATGGCTTCGGTTTTTTCTTCGTTGTATTGTTTATCATCACGACAATGAACGATAATGGGGAGCTCCAATTTTTTTGCCAATTGAAGGTGTTCAAAAAATGATTCTAATTGAAGTTCTTTGGTTTCAGAATTATAAAAGTAGTCTAAACCTGTCTCTCCAATCCCAACAAAATAGGGATCATCTGAGCTCTGTTGGATGAGTTTTTGGATTTGTTGGATTTCTTCTTTTTTTGATTGTTGGATGGATTCTGGATGTAGCCCTATGGTGTAGTAAACTTTAACATGATCAGTTGGAGCTAAATAATAGTTTTGAATGAATTTTTGATTCCAACGAGAGGACTCTTCAGAAGTGGCAATTTGAATGATCACACTTATGGAGTTTTCTTTGGAGTTTTCTAAGGCGATTTTGATGGGTATTCCGAATGATTCTGTGATATCCAAATGGCAATGGGTATCAATCCACATAAGGGTAAATTTTTTTGATTAGGTTTTATATCAATTTTAATTATTAAAACTTATTAGCTTTGTATGATTTGAAATTCGTTTGCTCATAGTTGATAAACAAAAAAGTTTGCTTTGATGAAGATTCATCCAACGGCTATTGTAAGTCCAAAAGCGGAAATCCACGAAAATGTAGAAATCGGAGCCTATACTATTATCGAAGACGATGTGGTCATTGGAAAAAATACTACAATTGGTGCTTATTGCTACATTCACTCGGGAACAATTATTGGGGAGAATAACCAAATTTTTTCTTATGCAAACATTGGAGGGTTACCGCAGGACATTTCTTTTGATCCCAAAAAAAAAACAAAGATTGTGATTGGAAATCATAACATCATCAGAGAGTACGCAAACCTTCATCGTAGCACAAAAGAAGAACCCACGAGGATAGGAGATGAAAATTATATTATGGGTTCTGTGCACATAGCTCATGATTGTAAAATTGGAAATCGAAATATTTTGGTTCATAGTTCCGTTTTAGCAGGACATGTAGAAATTGGGAACCGAGCATTTATTAGTGGTCATGTAGGGATACATCAATTTTGTCGTGTGGGAGATTATAGCATTATTGGGGGATTAGCAAAAGTGGTGCAGGATATACCCCCATACATGATGGCAGATGGCAATCCCGCAGAAATCGTAGGGATAAATATAGTGGGACTACGTAGAGCAAATTTTACTGAAGAACAAAAAAGAAAAATCAAACAAGCATATAAGATTTTATATAAAAGCGAATTCTCCATATCCAAAGCGTTAGAAGAATTGAAGCTTCAGTTTCCCAATGATCCTGACATCCAAATTTTGATTGATTTTATCGAAAAATCAAAACGAGGGATTGCTTCAAGCTCAAAGACTACCCATGCAGCTGAATTTTAAAATCTCCTTTACATTTCGAAGCGAAACACGAACACGTAATCATGAAGAGTTTTAAAAAACGTTCTCCTCTGTTTGTTGTGGTTATGTCTTTGATTACGTTTGGGTTGTATTTGATTTATTGGTATGCTCAGATTTATAAAGAAATTCGCATAGCCACAGGAACAACTCCTACAGGAAATTCTTTTAGGTTGGATTTTTTGCTATCACTGTTCACGTTTGGTGTGTGGGGAATTTTTGTTGATTATAAAATTTCTACAATCCTACATCAAATCCGAAGTAGGCACCAACTCGAGGGAAGTAATACTTCACTAATAGTTGTGATTTTGGATGTTTTTGCTTATATGACGTTTTTCTTTCTGTGGGTTATCACAAGTGCCATTCAGCAAGAGGAATGGAATCAAATTTCGGAAAAACTAAATTTTGAGTTAGAAAAAACTACAACTACAAAAACTCCTACGTGGAATTCTCCATACTGATTATGAACGTAGAATTGATGGGATTGCTACAAGATGTGATTGAAGTAGGAAAACGGTTATACGAAAAAGGCATGATTGTAGCATTAGAGGGAAACCTCTCGATTCAGTATGAGGGGAAAATCATAATTACCGCATCTGCGGTTCACAAAGGAAATCTAAGTATTCATGATTTCGTGGTAGTTGACTTCGAGGGGAATGTATTGGAATCCCATCAAAAAAAACCCTCAACAGAATTGCCCATGCATCTTAACATTTACAAATCACGACCAAACATAAAAGCCATTGTGCATGCGCATCCACCCTATTGTATTGCTGCTACATTGAATGGAATTTCTTTTATGGATACGGATTTACCTGAGGTTCATTTGATCTTAGGTGATGTTCCAACGGCACCTTATGCTTTAACGGGAACGATAGAGATGTTTCATGCCCTTGAGCCATTTTTGGATTCGGAGGCTATTTTACTTTCTCATCATGGTGCTATTACATTTGGAAGTAGCATCTGGGTAGCCTACAACAAAATGGAGCTCTTGGAACACACGGCTAAGATTTTGTGTATAGCCCACTCTATAGGAAATATCCAAAAACTCCCCGAATACCGAAAACAAGAAATCCGAGAACTCAGAAAAAAACGAATAGGATATGGTAGTTAAATAACTTCTTTCTCCTAAAACAATATTCCAAAGTAAAAAAATCTGAATCCGGTAGAAAAAAATTCCTAAAGAATTGAAACAAAACCTATCTCGTCTTGCTATATATTAGGAGGAATTTATGAAAATTTTGCATACAGCTGACTGGCATCTTGGAAAGAAATTTCATGAAATATCCCTTTTTGAGGTTCAAAGGGAATTACTCAATCAAATCATAGAAAAGCTTAATGAATTAAAGCCAGATGTTTTTGTTTTGGCTGGGGATATTTATCAGCATTATAATCCCTCAGACGAAGCCGTAAATTTATTCGATGAATTTTTAGTAAAAGCAGTGAAATCTCATCCAGGAACCACCTTCATCATCATTAACGGAAATCATGATTCTTCTGACAAGCTCAATTTTGGTTCCCAACTAATGGTAGAAAATCTAAAAATCATATCCAAACTACCATCAACGAAAGAGCCAAAGCCATTAAAAATTCCCATCCACAAAAATGGTTTTGATTTTGATTTTTATGTTATTCCATTTATTCGTATTTTTGATTTCAACCAGCAATTTCCTGATCATAGAGTCGATGATCATAAGGGAGTTTACGAAACTCTGTTCTCTTCTTTAGAAATAGATCATGGGATTCCAATTTTGATTACTCACGCTGCGATAGATTATATGGGTTATTCAGAAGACAAAACTTCTGAAGATGATACTTATGGAAATGTAGGATTGGTCTCGGCTGAGGTTTTTAAAAAATTCAAGTTGGTTTTACTTGGGCATTTTCACAAGCATTTAAAGTTTTCAGATTCAATTTACTATTCGGGTTCTATTTATAAGTACTCTGAGAGGGAAGTTTCTCATACCAAAGGGATTCTTCTGCATGAATGGGATGGGAAAACATTTCAAACAAAATTAATCCCACTTAAACCCATGAGGGACGTAGTCTATATTGAGGACACTAAATCGAATATCATTAACAATTCAAAATATCATCAACACAAAGACGATTTTGTTTTTATCAATATAAAAGATACTTCCCTTTCTTATCATGAACGAGCTCGTTTGAAGGACGAATTATCTAACTATTTTAATAACATAGTATCCATTACGTATGAAGAATTAATTTCAAATTTGAGGAGTTGGCAATATAACCTTACTTATGAAGAAGTTCATGAACTATCGATTGAACAACTATTTTCCAAGTTTTTAGACTATGTAACTCAGACTCAGAAAGAAGAAACTGATGCTACATCACCAAAAAAAGAGCCAACCCTCGAGAAAACATCAGATGATGACACTTCATTACCAAGAGATGAATTCATAAAAATCATTAAGCAATACTATGATGAATTTAAAAAAGGAGATTTAATAATAGGAGGTTAAAATGAAATTGAGAAAGTTAACCTTAGAAGGTTTCAAATCCTATAAAGATCAAATTACAATAGATTTTACAAGATTACCTGAGAATCAAATCTTTCTTATTGTTGGAAACACAGGGGCGGGGAAATCTACAATTTTAGATGCCATACAATTTGCCCTTTTTGGTGAGTATAAAGATGGTTTGAAAAATTATGAGCATATAAATGCTCAAGTACTCAACTCTCTTGGTTATTTGAGTTCTCAGAAAACGAAAAAAAATTATTTATCGAAAGTTGAGTTAGAATTCGAGTATAATGGCAAAATCTATACTATTAAACGATATACAAAATACAATTTTAAAAAAGAAGATAAAAAATTAAAAGGTTCAATAAAGTCTCTACAAGAATTGGATAAAGAGGAATTACTAAAAAAAATCAAATTCGAAACTGAAACAGAAATTCTTAGTACTAAATCGGGACCTATGCAAAAGTTGCCCTTTTTCGGAGGAATTGAAATAAAAGATTTTACTGAAAAATTTTTAGATCAGTTTCAAAAAATTGTGGTAATACCTCAAAATAGGTTTAGCGACTTCTTGAAGTTGAAATCAGACGAAAGAGCTGATTTCCTTGCTAAAGTATTTCAATTAGATTTCTATGAAAAATTTATTAATTTTATTGATGAGAAAAGAAAGCAGTTAGAGAAGGAAATTGAATTAAAAAGAAATGATTTAGAGACAATTTTAGAAAGAAATTTAATCAAGAAATCCATTGAAGACAATCATGTGATTTCGGAATTTGACCTGAAAATACAAGAATTAGAAAATCAAAAGAAAAATTTAGAAGAATCAAAACGAGGTAAAGAAGAAAAGAAAAAAAACTTGAGTCAACAGGAAAATGAGAAAAAAGATGAAAAGAAAAAAATCGAGGACATCATCAAGGATTTGAATAAATATGATAAAAAAGTAAAGGAATACCAGGAAAAAATCTTATCAAAGCAAGAAGAGATAAAGCAAAAAAAAGAAAAAATCGAAAATGCGAGAAAGGTTTCGGATTTATACCCAATCTTCAAACAAATTGAAAAGTTAGAAAATGATATTAAAAAATCTCAAGAAGAGATCAATGCAAAAGAAAAGGAAAAACAGAAAAAACAAAAGGAACTTGATGATAAAAAAAAAAGAGTTAGAAGGAAAGGAAGGGGAAAAAAAATCAAAGGAGTACCAAAAGTATAAAATAGATGATATACTCAATAAAATACCAAATTTTGAAAAACTACAAGAAGAAATCAAAAATTTAAACTCCCAAAAACAAAAAAAAGAAAATATGGAAGAACAAAAAAACCAATACAAAATTAAGTTAGATAAGATTGAACATTCATTAGAAGATATTTTTAAAGTCAAATTTTCAAGTGGTTTAAAAGAAGGAGAACCTTGTCCAGTTTGTGGTTCTTTAGAGCATCCTCAACCGTACAAGTCTGCAGAAACATTTGAGCCTGAAAAATTATTGAAAGAAAGAAATAAATTAAAAGAAAAGATTGATGAGTTAGAAAAACAAATTAAAGCCATTGATGAAAAAATAAATAAAGAAGAAATAATAAATAAATTTTCAGAAGAGCTTTCAGTAAGAAATTCACTAAAAGAATTTGCTAAACAATACTATCCGGATTTACATGATATTATTGAAAAAAACAACGTAATGGAACTAAAGAATAAGTTAAACGAAAGAAAAAAAGAATTAGAAAATGAAATTAAAGAATTTGATAAAATTCAAGAACAAATCATAGGGATATCTGAAGAGATTGGAAAATTAGAAGGGGAAAAATCAAAGTTGAAAGATAATATTAAAGAATATGAAAAAAATTTAGAAGAACTTGAAGAAAAACTTGAAAATCATCTTAAACAAAGGGGATTAAAGAAAAGTGATATTGAAAATTTTTATATCGAAAGTGAAGAGTTAGATAATATAGAAAAGGAAGTAAAAGAATTCGATGAACAAAAAACCGATATAGAACCACAAAAAAATCAATTATACAATCAAATTCTAGATAAACTTCCTGAATTCAATGACAATGAAATTCAACAAACAATTGAACAAAAAAATAGTGAAAAAGCTAAGATTGAAAAGGAAATAGAAGACATAAAAAACTCTACTTCTTCAATAGAAGAAGAATTAACGAGTATCAATCAAGAAATAGGAAAATTATTAAGTAAGATCGAGAGTTTAAAGAAAGATCGTGATGAATTTGTTAATTCAATTGAAAAATATAAACAACAAAAAAATGAATATGATATTGTCAATCAGTTAACCCAGATCCTCAAGGGAGAAGGAAAGAATCTGAAAAGAATTTCTTTTGATAAGTATATTTTAAACGTTTACTTTGATTTAGTTTTGAGGAATGCCAATGAACGTTTAAAATCTATTACGAATCGATATGAGTTGTTTTATACGGATGAAAAAATTGAAGCACGTCAAAAGAAATTAGGCTTAGGGATTAAGGTCTTTGATTCTTATAATGGGGTTGAGCGAAACATTAACGAACTATCTGGAGGAGAAACGTTTTACGTGAGTTTGGCGTTGGCATTGGGGTTAAACGATATGTTTCGACAAAGAACCGCAGGTCTTGAGTTTGATTTTCTCTTTGTTGATGAAGGTTTTGGAAGCCTTGATGAGGGAACATTAGATTCAGTGATCTCAACTCTTGAGGAGTATTTCTTGAAGATGATTAAAAATAGAAAAAGACAAATTGGTATCATTACCCATGTTGAATACATGAAAAAGCGTTTCCAAAACCAAATCATAGTTAAAAACCAAAATGGCGTTAGTAGCATTCTCTATTCTTCATAAATGTAAAGCTTGACTCGGGAAAGTAAGGGAAAACCTTACTTTCTTTTTAAAGCACTAAACGTCAAAAGAGGTAAAAGATGAAAACCATAAGTATCATTGGTGTAGGAATCATGGGTAGGGGGATGGCCATCAACCTTCAAAAAAAAGGATACCGTCTAAAACTTTATGCAAGGAATCCAAAAAAAATTCAGGACTTACAAAACCAACATACAATCATTACGGATTCTTTGAAAGAAGCTGTGAAAGATAGTGATTTGACTGTACTTTGCTTAACTGAGGATTCCGTTGTTGAAAAGATTTTTTTTCATCCTGATTTTTTGGGAACACCACAGAAAGTTATTGTCGATACTGGGACCACTTCTCCTGAGTTAACCCTTCGGATGTTTGAAGAGGCAAAATCAATAGGGGTCCGCTTTTTTGATGCACCCATGACGGGAAGTAAAAACGCCGCCTTAGCAGGTCAGATTTTATATATGATGGGGGGAACAAAAGAGGATTATGAAGCTGGCAAAGATCTTTTTGAAACCTGTGGTAGAAAGACAATTTTTTGTGGACCAGTTTCCTACGGACAAAGAGCCAAGATTGCTTTGAATTTGGTTCAAGCGGGCGTGTATCAAATCCTTATAGAAGGATTTTTCTTAGCTAAAAAGCAGGGAGTTGATTTTGAAGTTTTTTATGAAATTCTCCAAAATTCAGCTGTAAATTCTCCTATTTTGGAAGCCAAAATGTCGTTAGCAAAACAAAAGAATTTTGAACCTCATTTTTCTTTGAAGAACATGAACAAAGATGTCAACCATGCTATACAACAAGCAATCAAGCATCAAGTAGCTCTTCCCTTATCGATGGGACTAAAGTCAATCTACAATGCAGGTATGAATGAAGGTTATGGAGAAGAAGATTTTGCCAGCTTAGTAAAAATCATGGAAAAATTAAATACGATGGAATTATAAAAAGAAATGATTTACAAGGACTAAATGAAATTTTTCTTGATAATTGATTTTTTTGCTTGGGTATAATGTCATGGAATTTCTCAAAATGGCGTTGATAGTTATTTTTATTATACTGAGTTTTGTTTTGATGTTTTTTATTTTAATTCAATCTGGTAAAGGGGGGAGTTTAGGTATTATGGGGGGTGCATCAAATACTCCATTTGGTGCTTCTACTATGGATATTGTAGAGAAAATCACTTGGTGGGGGATAGCTCTTTTTTTTGTTTTTGCGATTTTGTTGGCAATTTTATTTGCTGAACCACGAAGAAAAATCACTATTCCAGAAGAAACACCCCCAAATATTCCCGTAGAAAAATCTAATACCGAACAAAATTCAGGAGAAAAAAAATAAAAATTCTTAAATTCATTAAATTCGTAAAGCGAAAATACCTATAATTAAAAAGAGGAGTGGTTATGAAAGTAAAGATTTGGAAGTATATACTCATTTTTTTTGTGATGACAACCTACGTTTTTGGGCAGCAAAAACTGATTGATAGAGAAGAAGAAAGAAAAGAATACCCGGACCTACAACAAACAGAAAAAATATTGGATAGAAATATAGCGGATGCATACAAACGCTTATCTATATTTGGGCCGTTAATAAATCTTGCCAAAGATGATAGAGCGAAGTTTTTCAAACATAGAGAAGATCCTTTAGATTTTCGTCATACTCTTAAAAATATCATTTATACTCCAAGAAATACCTATATACGCTATGTAAAAGAAACTCCTGAATTCTTGTTAGTTGGTTTTGGTACTACAGAAGAAACCCTAGCAAAAATAAAAGAACGAATTGACTATGTTGTGAGTCAAGGTGTTCAAGTTCCACAATTACAGTTTAAACAAAGAGATGGGATTGAGCTCACTCAGTTTGATTTTATCTATGATGAAAATTCACCAACCAGAGAAGTAATTGGTTCAAGAAGAAAGTCACTAACTTTATTTTATGAAAGAGTAAACCAAGGTGTAATTGATATTCCTCAGGATTTTCGAATGACCATGGTAGTATCTCGTATTGTTAGAGATAACATCAGAGAAGGAATAAAAGATGTTGAATTAGTGATTGATCCAAGTCCAGAAACAGATGGGCTTGATGATGTTGTTATTTTACATCGATATAATCAAAAACCAACGAATGTAATTATACTAGGTAGTATGCATAATACACCAAATTATCCTCATAGGGTTGAATTTAAAAGGGATTTTCATTTGATTCTTCTTGATCATTTCAATATTCTTTACCGAATGGTGGATGGTTTCGCTAAAAGAGATTCAAATGAATATAATCAAAAAGTTCTTGAATACCTAATTGAGTCAATGGAGTACTAAGAGCACTCTTATCAGAGTGCGTCTTAGCTTTCTTTATAAAAGTTGACGTTTTATTGATCATAAAAAATATAACCACATGAGAGAAATAATCAAATTAGAATCAACAGCAAAAACAGGCTATTTTTATACCACAACAAAAAACAAGAAAAAGCAAACTTCGAAATTAGAAGTTCGAAAATACGACCCTATTGTAAGAAAACACGTCAAGTTTGTTGAGAAGAAAATCTCTAAATGAAAGTTTATGATGAGATTTCGAATGCCAAAATCAATTTATTTCTACATGTTTTGAATAAAAGGGAGGATGGATTTCACAACATTTTAAGCCTTTTTCTTCCTGTTTCTTTTGGAGATCGTTTACGAATTATTCTAAATACAGATAACTTTCTTACAGAGCCTGATAAGATAGAATTTCAAAGCATAAACCTCATTTCGTTAAAAAAACCAAGACTTGAATTCGAAGAAGTTTCGGAGAAAGGAAATTTCAAAAAAAATTTGATCTATAAACTTTTTGAAATACTTTTAACGAAAGGATTCAAAATCCCTAAGCTTTCGATAAGGTTATACAAAAAAATTCCTCCGGGCTCAGGTTTGGGTGGTGGTTCGGGAAATGTAGGTGCTTTATTAAGATTTTTGGTAAAAGTAGGGATTTTGAATTTTAACGAAGCTTATGATGTTGCCATTTCTCTTGGTTCTGATATTCCCTTTTTTCTATACAATAAGCCAAGTTGGGTAATGGGTCGTGGAGAAATCATAGAACCTTTGAAAAATTCGGCGATATTCTCTGGTTTATATGGCATTTTGTGTTTGAATGAGATTTCTGTTTCTACAAAATTAGCATATGAAATGTTGAAACGCCCTTTAGATAAGAAGGGATTTGATTATACGAATCAAAAAAAACAATTATCAAATTTTCTTAACGAGAATATAGAAAATTTTTTTAATTTCACAAGAAATGATTTTGAAGAACCAGTTTTGAATCTCTATCCTGAACTTTGGGAATGCAAAGAAAATCTGATGAAAACTCAACCCCTGTTGACAAGAATGACAGGTAGTGGTTCAGCTCTTTTTTCTTTGTATAACGACAAGAAAAAAATGATTGAGTCCCTAAGATTTCTAAATAAAATGGATTCAAGCAGAAGTTTTTCTCCTTTTCGGATACTCACTGGGCAGTCGCCAAGCGGTAAGGCATCAGATTTTGGTTCTGACATTCGGAGGTTCGAATCCTCCCTGCCCAGCCATTAGAAACGCAAGGGTGTTTTCGTCATGGTATCAGAGAAATATGCTGTTGTTCTTGCCGCTGGGAAGGGCACACGAATGAAATCCGATCTTCCTAAAGTACTAATGGAAGTGGCAGAAAAACCCATGATTCATCATGTTTTGGAAAATTTGTTTCATATAGACTTAGAGAAAATTTTGATTGTAGTAGGATATAAAAAAGAATTAGTAGAGGAAAAAACTCAGGAATTTGTTCATCAAAACTATCCAGAAAAATCATCCAAAATTGAATTTGTTGAACAAAAAGAACAATTAGGAACAGCACATGCCTTCTTGATGACTGAGCCATATTTGTCTCAAAAGAGGGGGTTGGTTTTAGTGACAGCTGGAGACATGCCCTTGATCAAAACAAAATCGTTTTTAAAATTGTTTGAGCTTTGTGAGGTTCATCAAACCCCTGGTTCTGTTCTTGGTGCTGTTTTAGAAAATCCCACAGGTTATGGAAGGTTCGTTCGAAACAAAGAAGGCTTATTAGAAGCCATAATCGAAGAAAAAGATGCTGATGAAGAAACAAAAAAAATCAAAGAAATCAATACAGGATGTTATGTATTTCGTCTTCCTGGGGTTTTTCATGTAATCAAACAAATCAACAATCATAATGTCCAGAAAGAATATTATCTTCCTGATGTGATTAAAGTTTATCGAAAGCAAAATCAATTTTTCTCTGTTTATACATTGCAGGACTCACGCGAAGCATTTGGAGCAAACACCATTGATGAATTAAATGAGTTAAATCGTATTTATTACTTGCTCAAATAGAACAAAAAAAAATTTATCTTTTTTTAAATTATGAGTTTTGAACTTTTGTTAATATCAGGCAATGCAAATCGACCCTTAGCAGAAGAAGTCGCTAAGTATTTGAATCTAAAATTAGCTGATGTGAGTATAAAAAAATTTTCAGATGGGGAAATATCAGTAAAAATCAACGAAAACATACGAGGTAAAGATGTTTTTATCATCCAACCTACATCAGCGCCAGCAAATGATCACATAATGGAACTTTTATTGACTGTCGATGCCGTTCGAAGAGCTTCTGCGAAACGAATTACTGTAGTTATTCCGTATTATGGATATGGTAGGCAAGATAGAAAATCTGAGCCAAGAGTCCCCATCTCAGCAAGAGTAATAGCCGATATTTTGCAAGTAACTGGTCCCGATCGAGTTTTAACTGTAGATTTACATGCAGATCAGATTCAAGGTTTTTTTCACATCCCTGTTGATAATATTTATGCAGCTCCTGTGTTCATTAATTACATCAAAAATAAACAATTTGAAGCTCCTGTCGTGATTTCTCCTGATACGGGGGGTGTAGAGCGAGCACGATATGTTGCAAGGCACATAGAAGCAAATTTAGCTATCATAGATAAAAGAAGACCTCAGCCTAATGATGCAGAGATCATGAATGTGATTGGCGATGTAGAGGGTAGAGAATGTATTATTTATGATGATATAATTGACACAGCCGGAACTATTACAAAAGCAGCGAGAGCTCTAAAAGAAAAAGGGGCAAAAAAAGTAATTGCTTGTGCCACTCATGCCGTGCTCTCTGGGAATGCTATAGAAAAATTACAAAATTCAGAACTGGATGAAGTTGTATTTACAAATACAATTTATTTACCACCAGAGAAAAGAATACCCAAAATTGTGGTTTTATCGATTGCAGTATTATTAGGAGAGTCTATTCGAAGAATCCACAATGAAGAATCCATAAGTTCCCTTTTTTTATAAAATTTTTAATGCAAAAGGTTGAGACTGACTTTTTGGTCATTGGTGCTGGGATTATTGGACTTGTCTTTGCTAAAAGACTCAAAGAAGTTTTTACGGATGCAAAGATCATTATTATTGATAAAGAAAATGATGTAGCACTCCATGCAAGTAGCAGAAACAGTGGGGTGCTTCATGCCGGGTTTTACTATTCACCTGATTCCCTCAAAGCAAAATTGACAAAAGATGGAAATCTCTACTGGAAGGACTATTGCCTCAAAAATCACTTACCCTATAAAAACACCCAAAAAGTCGTTGTTACAAAAAACGAAGATGAATTAAAAACCCTCTGGGAGCTCTATCAGAGAGGAAATAAGAATCAAGTTCCGCTAAAACTGATCGACGAAAAAGAACTCAAAGAAATTGAACCCAAGGCAAAAACCTTTCAAAGGGCATTATATTCACCTTTAACAGGGAATGTGGACCCAAAAAAAATCAGTTTTCATTTGAAAGAAGAATTATCAAAAACTTCAGTGTTATTTCTTTTCTCAGAACCCTACATCACTAGAAGAAAAGATCAAGTGATCACGAAAAACTATCAAATTAAAAGTAGGTTCATCATCAATGCTGCAGGCTTGTATGCGGATAGGATAGCTAAAGGTTTTGGAGTGGGAAAAGATTATACGATTTTACCCTTTAAAGGACTCTATCTTGAGGCAGAGAATCAAAACTTTTTTCGAACGAATATTTATCCTGTTCCAGATTTGAACTTCCCTTTTTTGGGGGTTCATTTCACTATTACTATTGATGATAAAATCAAAATCGGACCTACGGCTATACCAGCTTTTTGGCGAGAACAGTATTCGGGTTTTGAGAATTTTCGTTTTGGGGAATTATTAAAGATACTTTATCATGGTTCATCTCTTTTTTTGAGAAGTTCCTTTGAGTTTCGTAGTTTTGCAGCAGAAGAAATAAAAAAATACAATAGATCGTATTTACTGAAAAAAGCCATGATGTTGGTCTCAGAAATTCCAGAACGAAAATTTCGATGGGGCAAAGCAGGGATTCGTGCCCAACTTTTGAATAAAAAGACTTTACAACTTGTGAATGATTTTGTCGTAGAACAAGAAGAAAATTCCATTCATGTTTTGAATGCAGTTTCACCTGCTTTTACAGCAGCATATCCTTTTGCTAAATATGTGATAGAAAAGTATATACGAATTTATTAGGTATTTACTTATTCATAGAAAGCAAAAAACTGTCAGTGATGGCAAAAGAAAAAAAAGAGTTTAGAGAACGATCTTTCCATAATAAAAAAGCAAAAAAAGAATATGAAATTTTAGAAACCTTAGAGGCGGGGATTCAACTTTTAGGATCAGAAGTAAAAAGCATTCGGGCTGGAAGAGTAAACTTGGATGATTCTTTTGTAATTCCCAAAGACGGAGAGATGTTTGTTGTAAATTTAAAAATCGCTCCTTACGAAAATGCAAAGCATTTTGGACATCAAGAAACAAGAACCAAAAAACTCTTAATGCATAAAAAAGAGATTGAGCGCTGGAGCTCAAAGGTAAAAGAGAAACGGCTGACCATCATTCCTTTGAAGCTTTACTTTAATTCGAAAAATATAGTCAAATTAGAAATTGCCTTATGTAGAGGAAAGAAACTTTATGACAAGCGACAAGAAGAACGAAAAAAAGAAACCGAAAAACAAATCCAACGGGTCTTGAAGTACAAACAATATGATTACTAAAAAAAAATTGCTCAAAATTGCCATTGTTGGGAAGAAAAATGTAGGAAAATCCAGCTTAATTAATCTCTTGTCCGGAAAACAACGAACCATTGTTGATGATTATCCAGGACTTACAAGAGATGTGATTGAGGTTGAAATCCAAAATTTTGGGATACATGCTTTGTTTTACGATCTTCCGGGATTGGACGTGATGGATCTGGGGGAAGAGAAAAATGAGCTGGAAAGGTTAGCCAGAGAAAAAGCCTATGAATTCATCAAATCCCAGGCTGATGTCATCATTCACTTGATGGAGCCACCTTCTCCCAGTAGGTTTGATTTTGAATTCCGAGAATACCATAAAAAAGAACTAACAAAACCCATTATCGAAGCTGTGAATAAGATAGATAGTAAAGAACGAGAATTTGAGTTTCTTCCCAATTTTTTTGAAGCTAATTTTTCTCCCATAGGAATTTCAGCACTGAGTAAATACAATGTAAAAAAACTTATCAGTATATTGGCGGAAATGTTTCCTCAGATTCGTCACGACAAAGACTACGAAGAAAAACATCGTGAAAAATCACAAAAAAAGGGCTATTATGATTCGACGGTGGTTTCTGACTTTCTTCAGGATGATATTCGCATTACCATCGTGGGGAAACCCAATGTGGGGAAGTCCACTCTCTTTAACTTGTGGGCAGGAAAAGAAATATCGTTGGTTTCTGACATTCCAGGAACAACAAGGGATACAATTGATACTGTGATTCGTTTTTTTGGAAAGAACATACGAATCTTGGATACTGCAGGTTTACGAAAAAGAAAGGTGATTGAGGATCATATAGAGTTTATTTCTTCTCGTAGAACCATCAGAGCTATTCAAGATTCCGATATTGTGATTTTGGTGATTTCAGCTCCTGATGGAATCACAAAATATGACAAAAAAATCGTAGCTCTCGTAAAAGAATTAAATCGTGCGATGATACTTTTTGTGAACAAATGGGATCTGATTGAAAATAAACATGACAAAATCCAAAAAGAGTACTTAGAGGGTTTATATGCTGAATTGCCTTATTTGAAGAATGTTCCTATTTTGTTTGGTTCAGCAAAAACCAAGAAAAGAGCCACTGAACCTTTGAAAAAGGTTTTGGAGCTCTACGAAAAACTGCACTTTCGGATTTCTACTTCTCAGTTCAACCGCTACATCCAAGAACAGTTGAAAAAATTCCCCCACAATCAGAAATTTAAAATCTACTATGCTACCCAAGTAGCTGAAAAACCTTTAATATTTGTTTTGTTTTGTAATCATAAAAGCTTGATTTCATCAAATTTTATTTCTTTTTTAGAAAATCGGATACGCGAAGACTTTCAATTATATGGGGTTCCAATCCGAATGAAGTTAAAAGAAAAGACAGATGAAGATTGATATAGAAGCTT
This sequence comes from Leptospiraceae bacterium, assembly GCA_025059995.1. Classification (NCBI taxonomy): domain Bacteria; kingdom Pseudomonadati; phylum Spirochaetota; class Leptospiria; order Leptospirales; family Leptospiraceae; species Leptospiraceae bacterium. The sequence goes on along the minus strand of JANXCF010000010.1, from coordinate 30,693 downwards.
TAATTGATAAATACCAAGTATTCAGTTTAGATGAAAAATTGCGTTTTGCAAACTGGTTTTACAACAATTATGAAAACTATACTCCACAAGATATCTATTCTTGGCTTTGGTTGGGTGAATTTGGGTATCCAGAACTACCCAAAAATGATTTACATACTTTGCGAGAGCATATTCGTTTGGCTAATGCATTCCCTTCTAAAGTTCGAAAAATTTGGGAACCTTTAGGGATTTCTCAAAAATTTATCAAGATTAATGTAGACTTATATTTTGAAGAAGGTTTTCCCTTATTGAGACTATTAGATCTCGTATCGAAAGCAAAAGTATCAGAGTCAACTGAGAAACTCACTTTCAAGAATAACTGGAACTTGATGAAAATCCAAATTGACTTTACGTCAAAAATTGACTTAAAATCAATCAATGAATTCCAAGAAAAAGTTCCCTTTCACATGACCCCTTACCTTCCTTTTACTGAGAAATTTCAGCAAGAATTTGGAATGTACTACCGAATTGTTCCCTTAGAGGAGTTTTTTTCTTTTTTTCCTGAGTGTATTGATATTTATCCAGATTTGTTTATCAAAGCAGGTATTTCTTATCTTGAAGTTGAAAGTGAGGAGAAGAAAGAATGATTCTATCCTCGTTGGTTTTCGAAAATGATGAATTGAAAATTTTAGATCAGACTTTACTACCTCAAAAGATTGAATACAAAACAATAACAAACATTGATCAAGCCATTGAAGCTATTAAAAGTCTTCGCATTCGTGGTGCACCTGCGATTGGAGTCATGGCAGCTCTTAGTATCTATGTAGAACAAAAACGATTAGTAGAAAATAGGCAAATTCAAAGTCTTGAAGAATTTTATAATGAGTTAAACATAAATCTAAAAAAAATTTCTCAATCACGTCCAACGGCAGTAAATCTCTTTTATGCTATCGAACGGATTCGTGGTGAGGTTCTTTCAATAGCATGGAATGATTTAACTGAAGCCTTAAAAGAATTAAAAAAAGTAGCGCTTTCAATTTTCGAAGAAGATAAAGAACTGTGCGAAAAAATAGGTTTTTGGGGTAGTCAGTTAGTTTTTGATGGTGCAAAAATCTTAACTCATTGTAATACAGGTTCTTTGGCTACGGCTGGAAAAGGAACAGCTCTTGGAGTGATTTACACTGCCGTAGAGCAGAATAAAAAAATATTTGTTTATAATACTGAAACAAGACCTTTGCTTCAGGGTTCCCGATTGACTTCTTTTGAGCTTCAATATGCAAAAATTCCGAATATGCTCATTACTGATAATATGGTGGCGAGTCTTTTTGCGAATAAAGAAATCGACATGGTCTTAGTTGGAGCTGACCGAATAGCGAGGAACGGGGATACAGCCAACAAGATTGGGACATTAGGTATAGCTATTTTGAGTCAATATTTTTCTGTTCCCTTTTATGTGGTTGCTCCTTCAACAAGTATTGATACAAGCATTCCTGATGGTTCTCATATTCCAATCGAATTTCGAAGACCTGATGAGGTAAGAAATTTTCGTGATTGTATTTCTTCGCCCCCTGATGTAGAAGTTTATAATCCTGCTTTTGATATTACTCCCTCTCACTTGATAACAGGTATTATCACAGAGATGGGGATTTTTCGCTATCCCTATCAATTTTAAAAAAGCCACTTCAAAAGTGGCTCATTAACGGAGGAGTTGTAAAACTAATTGAGGTTTTTGGTTAGCTTGTGCCAACATCGCATTCGCGGATTGAGTCAAGATTTGGTATCTTGTAAAGGAAATGATTTGTTCAGCCATATCTGTATCTCGTATACGGGATTCTGATGCTTGGATGTTTTCATAAGCATTCATCAAACCTTTTGCTGCGTGTTCTAATCGGTTTTGATAAGCACCTAAATCCGCTCTTTGTTTTGAAATTCTACGTAGAGCTTCATCTGCTCGACCAATGACCATATTGGCTTTGTCAGGCGTGCTTATTGAGATGAACGTTAGAACTGTGGGGTTCCTTAAACCTAAACCAGCTGTTGTCATGGTGTTAATATAAACTCTCTCTCTTTGATGCATATTCGGACCAATGTGAAACCACATGGAAGCAGATGGGTTGAGTCGAGCAAAAGCTCCGGTCAACATCTTCATTTTGTTGAATTCTGCTTGAGAGGCAATTCGATCAATTTCATCAATCAATTGGGAAATTTCTACTTGGATTTGTTGGCGATCTTCGGCTGTGTAAATTCCGTTCGCTGCTTGGACGGCTAAAACTCGTATTCTTTGGATGATTTCTTGGGTTTCTTGTAAATAACCTTCAGTAGTTTGTATAAAGGAAATTCCGTCTTCGGCATTTCTTTCTGCTTGACGTAGTCCAAGGATTTGGGTTCTCATTTTTTCTGAAACGGCAAGACCTGCGGCATCGTCTCCCGCACGATTAATCCTCAATCCCGAAGCAAGCTTTTCAATATCTTTCCCCATCGCATAGTCATGAAATTTTAGAGTTCTATGCGAAAAGATAGCACTGATGTTATGATTGATGATCATAGACCCTCCGTTCTAAAACTTGTTTTCGGAGGGTTCTCGAAATTTCTGAATTATTTTTTTGATTTCTCTTTTGTTTCATTATGAGTTATGATACCTTCCAGTGGATACACTCTCCAGGACATATTTCGATTTGTTCTTGGATGGCTTCCCAGTCTTCTTCGGGAACATATGCATGATTTATGTTTTCGCCATTGTTATGGCTTTCGGAAAGATCCTCATCATCCATACGGAAATACTGTGGAAGATGGGCAACACAGCTATAGCACGAAGTGCAGTCGAGTTTATTAACAGCTACTATTCTAAATTTCTTTCCTTCAATCAAAAGTTCCATGCTATAAAAAAAATAGGTATTTATTTCAAGTCGATTTTTTTTAATTATTGGTTCTCTGTTAAAATTTTTAAGAATCTACCGAAGGAAATTGAAAACGGAGGGTTTATGCTAAGATCTTTATGGACTGCGGCAACAGGCATGATTGCACAACAATACCAAATGGATACGATTTCTAACAATCTCTCCAACGTAAATACGACGGGTTTCAAAAAAAACCGTGTGGACTTTGAAGATCTGATTTATCAACAACACATTTTGGCTGGAACACCAGCAACCCCAGTTTCAGAAATACCCACGGGTGTTTACGTGGGAAGTGGCACAAGAGTTGCGGCAACACAAAAGCTCTTTGAGATGGGTAGCTTACAAAACACAGGAAATAAATTTGATTTGGCCATTACTTCAGAAGTGGGTTTTTTTAAGATCCTTCTTCCTGACGGGAGTTTTGCTTACACAAGAGACGGTTCATTTAAGATTGATTCGAATCGACAAATTGTGACTTCAAATGGTTATCTGTTGGAACCCCCCATTGTGCTTCCCGAAGGAGCAATCAATCATAGTCTTCAAGTAACTGAAGATGGAGAAGTGTTTGTAAAAGTTTATGATGAAATTCGCCCAATAAAAATTGGACAAATCCTTTTGTATCGATTTGTGAATCCAGCAGGTTTACAAGCTATTGGAAACAATCTCTTTAAAGAAACAGTTGCAAGTGGTCCAGAGATTGAGGGCATTCCAGGAAGAGAAGGTTTTGGTAGTTTGCTTCAGGGATTTTTGGAAATGTCAAACGTGAAGATTGTAGAAGAAATGGTGAACATGATTGTGGCTCAAAGAGCTTATGAGTCCAACTCCAAATCCATCATTACTTCGGACAACATGCTTGGAACAGCCATTGCGATGAAGCGATAAAATGAGGTTTTATTTAATTGAACTTCTTTTTGGCTTATTTTTGATGTTGAATGTTAGCTTTTATTTTGTTTATCATAAAAACTCAATTTTTTTCCTGCAAGCAGAAGATTTATGGAATGGCGAAAACATCTATGCACCCAATCAGGAAAGCTACAAAATTGGTGATGTGATTCTTATTGAATTTCACGAAAACCTTCAATTTCATGCAGAGTTTGAGAAAGGACAACAAAAAAATCTATCAATTAAATTAATACCCGATAAGCTTCTTTTTGATTTTCTTCCAGATGTGAATGATACAAGGAGCTCTCAAAAAAGTCAAAACTTCAAGAAAAAAGATCAATTTCGTTTTCAATCAAAGATTGCTTTGAAAGTTGTAAACAAAGTTGGAGAACAGCTTTTTTTGGAAGGATTTCGACAATATCAATATGATCAACTTCGCTATCTTGTTGGGTTTCAAGCAGAAGCCCATACTCGCTTCATCAAAAACTACACGATACCATCAAATTACCTTTCGAATCTTGTTATCCAAGTCAATGTAGTTGAAGAGTCTAATCAAAATTTACAATTAGAGCAAGAACGCATTATCATTGATGATGCCACAAAAAGAAAAATCTTTTTGGAATACCTAAGAAAAATCTTAGAAGAACAAAATATCAATGTTCCATAAAAAAAGATACTTTTTAGTTTTTTTTCTAGGATTAGTTTTTTCTCTAATTTCTCAAGAAAATACGTTGCAACAAACTCAGAATATCACAATCATCAAAAAAGAAAACAAAGCAAAAATCAAAGATTTAGTTCGTGTTTTAGGATACAAAAACAATCAATTGGTTGGATATGGGATCGTAGTCGGTCTTAATGGAACTGGTGATACAAAATCAAGTCTAAATAAACAAATATTAGAAAATCTCTTTTCGAAGTGGAATCTTCAAGTCAGTATCAGAGACTTTGATACAAAAAATATCGCAAGTGTAATGGTGATTGCTGAAATTCCTCCTTTTGCAAAAAAAGGGGATCGAATATCTTGTTATGTGGCTTCAATTGGTGATGCAAAATCCCTTCAAGATGGAGTTTTACTGCAAACACCATTGTTCGGGGCAAATGGACAGATTTATGCATTAGCTCAGGGGAAAATCCATACCACAATAGAAGAAAAATCTCTTTTTCAAAGGACTGGGACAGGATACATACCAAATGGCGTGATTATCGAAAGGGATTTACAAGAATTGGAATTAGGCAACCAATTTCGTTTGCAACTTTTGGAGTTTGATTTTGATGTATTGACAATCTTACATCATACTATCAAGCAAAACTTTCCAAATATCAACTTGCAAATTGATGGTGGAAGTATTGTAATCATAAACGAAAGGGATGAGGTTTTGAGTTTGATTTCTCAGATTTTGAATTTGGAAGTGAGTATACCTCAAAAAGCGAAGATCTATGTTTATCCAAAGCAACAAACGATTGTTTTGATGGGGGATATTTCTCTTAGTCCCTTTACTGTGATACGAACTCCAAAACCAAAACAATATGATAAAATTCAGAGGGAAGCTTACCAAGGTATTTATATTTATACTCCCGGCTTAGATCAAGTTCGTTCGGTAGTACAAGTAAAAGCAACTAATATCGAAGAGCTTGTAAATGAACTCAATCAAAATGCATTCACTTTTAGTGAGATTGTTTTTATACTTCAATCGTTGGTGGATAGTCGAACCATCAAAGCAGATTTTATTTTGCAATAAAAGCCCTGCCAATGCAGGGCAAGATGAGTTATTCTGTTTTTTGAGGTTCTTCTTTTCTAAATTGCTGAGAAATTTCACCGATTTTTGTTTGAAGTGTATTGATTAACTCATCGACTCTGGATTTGATCTGTTCAAATTGTTCTTTAGGAACAACTTTTTCGATTTCAGCAATTAGCTTTTGATAATTTTCTTGTATTAATTTGCTGAGATCTTCGAAAGTCTGGCTAGCTTTTTGATTGATTTCTTCAATTTGCTTCACAATATCATCGAGATTTTTTCTGATGTTTGTAATAAGTTCGCTGTCTTCGGCAGCTCCTTTTTTCACAAGTTCTTCATAGAATTGATCAAAATCAGATAAAACTTTTTTGATGTTTTCTTCACTGGTCTTATATAAACCAATGCCAGCATTTAGTAAATTTTGTAGTGTTCTTTGAAGTTCCATACTACCTCCTTAAGTAGTGATGTGAAGATTTTTTTGCATTGCACAATTTGTCAAATCAAAATTAGAGGTTGTTTTAGGTCAGAATATTATCATAGAATCAAACTTGTCTTGAGGCGTTAAGAAATGTTTTCAGTGTATCAAAAATGATACATTACTTTTTTGTAGTTATTAAAAAATTTCCTTTTTTTCATATGTACTATTGTTCGTATATTATTTTTACTTCTATATTTTCTAATGGAAATAAATAAAGAAATAAACATAATCAAAATTTTGTTTTGTTATTGTTGTGGCATTTTTTTTGCTTATTTTGTTGCGAAATGAATTCTTTGCTGGTTAAAAATACAATCTTACAAGTTCATGCTCCAAATTATATTGGAAGATATTTTCGTTCTACTATTAAAAATGAAATACATCTACAAGGTATCACCTTGCATCGGGGGACTCAAGCAAAAGTGCGAATTTTACCTGCACCAAGTCATCAAGGGATTATTTTTCGAAATGCAAAAACCAAAGAAGAAATCCCAGCTAATGTCGAAAACGTCAAACATACACAAAACGCAGTGGTTTTAAGTAACGGAAATTGGCAAGTATCTACCGTAGAACATCTTCTCGCAGCATTAGCAACTTTAGGAATAACGGATTTGATCGTGGAATTAGAAGGAGAAGAAATCCCCATTTTAGATGGTTCATCAATAGAATTTTTTGAAATCATGAGCTCTGTTGGAGTGATGGAATACAAGGATTCGCCCATCACACCCATCAAGCTTACCAATCCTGTTTGGGTAGTTTCGAATGATAAATACATTATCGCTGTGCCTTCAGATGAATTCAAAGTAACCTACACAATCCACTATGAACATCCCGACCTAAGGGGGAAAAGTTTATCTATTTCCTTGAATTCGGAAGTGATGAAGAAAGAGATTCTTCCTGCAAGAACCTTTGGTTTTCTTAAAGATGTGGAATTACTAAAGAAAAAGGGACTTATACGAGGGGCATCTTTAGAGAATGCTGTTGTGCTCACAGAGGATGGATATTTAAATCAGCTCCGATTTTCAAATGAATGTATCCGACACAAAATTTTGGATTTAGTAGGAGATTTGTACTTATTAAATCGCCCATTAATTGCTCACATCATTGCTTTCAAAACTGGTCATACTTTGGACATAGCATTAGCAAAGAACATATATCATACTCTCAAAAGTAAAGAGGAATACTTATATTACTAAAAACTACACTTAACTTTTTTTTTAACACTAATATGGTTTCTTAGCTAATTAAATTTTCAATATGTAATTGGCGTTTTGAATTTTTTTTATAATATAAAAATTTGAAAAATGGTTTACATTTTACAAATTACAAATCACAGTTAGCTTAAAAAACAACTGAATGTTAAAAAAAGAAGAGATAAAGGGGGATAAATATAGTTAGGAGGGGGTAATGTTTGATTTCTTAAATTACTATAACATTTTTTTTAATTTTCTGTCATTTGGTTCCCTCTTGATCTCTGCGTTAGCACTTTTTTTTTACTTTTTTTTACTTAGCATCAAAGACAAATCTGAGTATACAAAGGCATTAGCTAATACATATCTTCTACAGGCTTTTTTTTACAGTGGCTATTTCTTTTCTGCTGTTATATATCATCCCATTGCAGCTAATCATAGATTATTGACCGTTGGTTTTATTTATCCTGCACTTTTATATTATTTGCAGTTTATTTTACTTTATCCTGAAAATACTTGGGTTCGTTTTCAAAAATTCATAAAATATACCCAGTGGATTGTTGGATTAGCCATAGTAGGGATATTTTTTTTTGAAACAAGAACTTCAGAATATAAATTTCATTTTACGGGTCATTATTGGGACTTTGATGTAGAACATCTCAGTAAGATTGTTGCCTATTTCATATTACTTTACATTCTTCTAATTCCTATCGTAGGAGTCATTCGTGCTTACAAATTTCGTCAAAATAAAAAACACAGAAATTTGCTCCTACTTTTTGTTTTGATCTTACTTATTGGTACCTTAGCTCCAGGAATCTTGAACACATTAAGTAGAGATGGTGTAGTAGGACGAGATGTGTTTTTGAATACTTTGACCTTGTCTGTGGTGACGATGCTGTTTTTACTTGCTATTCTTTATATCAATACCACCGATGATCGAACGACCTTCATGGCAAAGATTGTCGGAATTACTTTAGTAACATTTTCTTTCTTAATGCAAGGAGTGTCTTACTTTACTCTTAATGAAAAAGAAAAAGAATATGATGAACTAAAAAAAGAACATGTAGAAAAAGCTATTCTTATCAGAAAATATCATCCTGAGATGGTATATCTATTTCAGCATGATTTGAATAAGAATGAAAGTAGGTATCTTTATACACGAGAAGATTATTTTTTTGCTGACCCAAAAGATAAAGTAAATTTCTCGCTCTATCTTACAGATATCAAAAACACAGCTTTTTATGAGAGGATTAAAAATTATGAAGGAGATAATTATTTAGAATATGTATTGAAAGAACTAGATCAAATGCCAGAACATTTTATAGCCTATAAGAAAAGCATACAACAATATATCAATCAATACAAACCAAGCAAGCAAACCCCAAAAGAAGATTTGTTAGAATATATTGATAATTTAAATAAACTTATATTCGTTCATTACAATAGAATTAGTTTTTTAAAGAATGAAACTTTTCGAGAAGAAGTATTAAAATATTTAGATAGAACTCCGAAGGAATTTTTCTTTTTTACAGAAGCTATTAAGAATCTTTTACAAAAAGAAACTTCTCAAGATGGAAAGTATCTCAAAACAAAGATCTATGAATATTTGGCTCCTTTGCGAGCAAGCAATCAAAGAATCTATCGAACAAGTGAAGATGGTTTTACTCATTACGTAAGTTTTCTTCAATATGATCAAGAAAAAAATATCCTATATGAGGGTGGATTTCGATATGTTGATTATCGGGCATTTATACATAAACCGGCGTTACAACAAACATTATTCTACATTACGATATTTTTTGTTGTTACGATTGTTTATCCCCTTTTCTTTCGAGGTAGTCTAATTAAACCACTTGAAGATCTACTCCAAGGTGTAAAAAAAGTAAATCAAGGTGATCTAACAGTTAAAGTGCCAGTTTATGTTCAAGATGAGATTGGATATCTAGCCACTACTTTCAATAAAATGGTGGTTTCTATACGTGAAGCCAAAGAACAGCTACAAGATTATGCCAACAATCTTGAAGAGAAAGTCAGAGAGAGAACCGCAGAACTCAATGCTTCTCTTTTAGAAGTAAAAAGACTAAAACAAATGCAAGATGGTGATTACTATTTAACATCCCTTTTACTAAAGCCATTGATTGTGAATTTGAATAAATCCAAGAAAGTACCAACAGAATTCTTTGTTAAGCAATATAAAGAATTTGAATTTCGAGGGAAAATCTCTGAAATTGGTGGAGATATCTGTGTGACTGGGAATTTACGTTTAGGGAAATCGTTAGAAACTGCAAAACGATATATTGTGGCAATGAATGGAGATGCCATGGGAAAATCAACTCAAGGTGCAGGTGGTGCTTTGGTGATGGGAGTTGTTATGAATTCCATCATTGCTCGTTCTGCAAGAAATGATCGAGTTTTGGATATAACACCTGAACAATGGCTAAAAGAAATCTACGAAGAAATACATGGAATTTTTTCTGCTTTTGGCGGGAGCATGTGTATCTCGTGTGTAGTTGATCTAATAGAAGAAGAAACAGGAAAGATGTATTATTTCAATGCAGAACATCCTTACCAAATTTTATATAGAAATGGGAAAGCTACATTTATCGAAGAAGAAATGAAATTAAGAAAATTGGGTCTGGAGTCTGATTATCCTTTTGAGGTAAAATATTTTCAGTTAGAACCAGGAGATGTCATCATTGCAGGTTCTGATGGAAGAGATGACATAGAAATCGAAAAAACAAACGAAGGGATTCGCATGATCAACGAAAACGAATACTTAATTTTGGAGATTGTAGAAGAAGCAAAAGGGAATTTGCAAGAAATCTATGAGGGGATCAAAAAAAGAGGAAAAATCACAGATGATGTTTCTTTATTAAAAATTCATTATCAGCCTAAAGATGTAAAAGTTTCGTCGGTTTATAAGACTGAAGACAAAAGAGAAGTAGAATATAGTTTCAAAGAATTAGCGAAAGAAGAAATCAGTCTTCAAAAAGAAAACAAACAAATGACTTATCAAAAAATGATTATTGTTCTAGACGAAGAGAATCCAGAGGCTATAATAGAAATTCCCGAAGTTAACGAATTTCATGATTTATTTCTAAAAGGCAATGAAAGTTTAAAGAAACGTAATTATCAAGAAGCATTGTCTTATTTCGAAAAGGCTTATGAAATCAAAAAAGATCATTTCGATTTGAATCGAACTTTGGCAATCTTAGCATTCAAAACAGAAAATTATGAAAAAGCCATCACACTTTTAGAGAAATATTTACAGGCTTTTCCTGATGAGGAGGACTTTTGGTTATATTTGTCAATTGCCTATAAAAAAACAGGAAATTTAGAAAAAGCCTTAGAAACCTGCGAAAGAGCTCATGAACTCAATCCCAATCGAATCCCCGTTTTGCTTCAATTAGCAGATTTGCATTATAAATTAAAACACATAGGCAGAGCAAATATTTTTCTTGAACAAGCGTTAGAAGAAAATCCTAATAGTCCACAAGCTTTGAAGCTAAAAAAACGATTAGAAAAACTCGAAGCTGAATTAAAATCAAAATAAAGGGATAAAAATTTGATTTTAAAATTTGAAAAAGTTTATAAAAAGATCAAACAGATTGAAAGAGAAGCGCAAGAACTCCAAAACATAAAAAACAAAATTCCCAAAGATCGATTTTATAGTTTAGATTTGCATTTGCATTTTGATAAAATCATCAACGAACTTTTGAATCAAAAACTTGAGTTAGAGCAATTAGAGATAGAACATCCTCCTGAAGAACTCGTGCAAAATGTTTTAACTGTGGACTTGGCAACAGCCTCTCGTATTACCACAGTTCCAGAGAAAGTAAGGATAGAAGAAAAAGACAAAACCATTCTTGATTTTCTTACAAAAATCCCCAAAACTGAGATTCACCTTCATATCGAAGCATGTATATCAAAAGAGACTATTATAAAAATCCTTGAGGATCACAAAGAAAAATATAGTATTGAAGAAATCGAGAAATTATATCAATTTAAAAATTTAAATGAATTTATAAAACTTTTTTTATTTATTTTAGATACCATAAAAAAGCCAGAAGACTTTATCTTTATTTTTCAGAATTTAAGGTCGTATTTAGAAAAAAACAATATCAAATACGCAGAAGTATTTTATGCGCCATCAAGATTAATTCAAAATGGACTGGATTTTCAAGAAATTGCTCGGACTTTGGATTATTTAGCAAGTGAATGTAGGCTTGAGGGAGGACCTGATGTGAAATTTTTAGTGGATGTTTCTCGAACCTTTGGTCCAGAAAATGCCAGCAAGAATCTACAAAGACTCATCAAAGCAAAAACAACAAACCATATTGGGATTGGCTTAGGGGGAGCTGAGCTGATGGGACCTGCAAGGGATTTCAAAGATGTATTTGCGCAAGCACGAGCAGAAGGACTACATTGTGTTGCTCATAGTGGAGAAGATGATGGACCGTGGTCGATTTGGGATACGGTGAAGGTTTTGAAAGCAGAACGAATAGGTCATGGAACATCAGCAATCCAAGATCCAGATTTACTTGAGTATCTACGAGATAAACAAATCCCTATTGAAATTTGCTTAACATCAAATATATTCACAGGAAAGTATGTCCGAAGACCTGAGGATCACCCTGTGAGAAGGTACTATGATTATGGATTGATGCTTTCCATCAATACAGATGATCCTGAGATTTTTCAAGTGGATTTAACAACCGAATACTATAAACTCTACAAGCACTTGAGGTTTTCAATCTCAGAAATTGTAGATTTAGTTCGCATGGGGGTTGAATCGACCTTTCATCCCAGGAAATACTTTTTGTGGAATGAGTTTCAGAAAGAAATTCAAACCCTAAGAAAGGAATTATATGTTTAAACTTTACTATAAGTGAATCACAGAAATCTTGACTCAAATGGAGTCCTCTTCATCAATAATGAAAGTTTCTTCGAAAAGTTTTTCGAAAAATTGGAAACAAGAATTAAAGCATTCTATCCAAACCATCGAGGGGCTCATCGAGTTTTTTGGCAAAGATAATATCAAAGCAAGCCCTTATGAATACATCCTAAAAGAGGATTATAAAAAAATTTTTGAACAAATCCATCGAAAGTTTCGTTTCAAAGTAACCCGTTATTATTTGAACCTGGCTAATATTCATGATCCCAAATGTCCTATCTTAAATCAAATTCTTCCCAAAAAAGAAGAAATCGATGATCAAGTCTTTGTTTCTTTCGATCCTTTGAGGGAAGAGGAATTTTCGCCTATCCCTAATTTGATTCATAAATATCCTGATCGGGTTTTGTGGTATGTTTCTCATCATTGTGCTGTTTATTGCCGATTTTGCACGAGAAAAAGGAAGGTATCGAACCCAAGATCCAACTACTTCAAAACGAATTTCGAAACAATCTTAAATTATATAGAAAACCATAAAGAAATCAAAGAAGTGATACTTTCTGGCGGCGATCCGTTGAGTTTGTCAGATCAATGGCTATTTCGAATACTAAAACACTTAAAAAACATACCACATCTTTATAGTATTCGAATCCATACAAGAATGTTGGCAACATTACCCCAAAGGTTTACAAAAAAATTTGCTCTTTTGGGAAGAAAATTTTATCCTCTTACGATTGTTTCCCACTTCAATCATCCGAGGGAACTCACGCAACTTGTATATCAAAAAGTAAAACTTCTTCGTATGAATGGTTTTCTAATTCTCAATCAATCCGTACTTTTAAAGGATATAAATGACCAATATGAGATTTTAGAAGAACTAGTCTTGAAGTTGATATCTTTTGGGATCAAGCCTTATTATCTTCATCAGTGTGATGATGTTTTTGGGGTATCTCATTTTTATGTCCCTATGCAGAAAGGAATAGACATGATAAAATCATTAAGAACCAAAAATCCCGGTATATCTATTCCCTTGTTTGTTTTGGATACACCCTACGTTGAAGGAAAAATCCCAATCGTTCAAGAATATGTTGAGCCATCTTTAAAACCCTAGTTTTCTATGACATATCATATTTACGCAATTCTTTTGGCGGGTGGGATTGGATCAAGAATAGGAGGTGAAGTCCCCAAACAGTTCCAAAAGCTTGATGGTCATACTTTGGCTGAATATAGCATTCTTCGGTTTCAACGTTGGTTTCAGGGTATTTCGCATGTAAGTCGTGAAAAAAAGAATTTCAAACCTGAAAGCATGGTTATGGTTATTCACAAAGATTATTTTGAATACGCAAGAGAATTGTATCGAAACTATGATTTACTATTCACACAAGGAGGAGAAAATCGCCATGATTCCACAAAACAAGGATTGATTGTTGTGAAAGCAGATTCTGAGAAAAAACAACTTAACTTTGAGCAAGTCTTGGTTTTTATCCATGATACCGCAAGACCCCTTTTTCTTTTAGAAGACTTAGATAGATGTATGGAGGCTTTCCTTCAAAGTCCCTCATTAGGTGGGATTTCTTTAGCAGCTCCTATCCATGAAACTGTGGTTCAGAAATTAGACACGATTAAACCTATCGATAGGAATACTCTTTTTGTGATTAAAACACCGCAACTTTTGAATGGACGTTATTTGGAATTATTTTTAAAAAAACCTACAGAAATACGTTATACTGATTTACTTACATGGTGTGATGAACATAAAATCCCATATGATATTGTTGTTTCAGAAAGTCATAATATAAAAATCACTTACAAAGAAGATTTTCCACTTGTAAAAAGTCTATTGGGTTTAAAAAAGTATCAAATAGAATATGAACCATAAAAGGGTTTTTATTGCTTTGGATATACCAGAAGAAGTTCGAGATGAAATAGAGCGATGTCAAATAGGGATACCCACAGCCAAATGGACAAAAAAAGAAAATCTCCATTTGACTTTGGAATTTCTTGGAGAGATTCCTCTTGACTTATTCGAACATATTCGAGAGATTCTAAGAGAAGTTCAAGGAAAGCGATTTCGGATTAGTTTGCAAGAACCAAATGTTTTCATCAAAAAGCAAAAAATCTTATGGTTGAAAGCCATTCCGAATGAACCCGTGATAGCACTTCGAAATGAAATCATAAAATTGCTTCAAAAATACAAAATCCCTTTATCAAAACCAGCACAAAATTTCATCCCACATGTTACTATTGCAAGAATGGATGTCGTTAATCAAAGAAAACTAAATGAATACTTGCTTTCTTTCGAAGGTTTTACAACGATGGAGTTTGATGTTGTGTCTTTTTTTCTTTACTCTAGTATTCTCCACCCTCATGGTTCCATTTATACTAAAGAAGAAGAATATGCATTATTTTGATTTTGTTTTTCTTAATAAGAGAGGCTAAAATATGAAAACTTTAAATCTCGATCAAAAGGTTCCTGATTTTGAATTATATGATGATGAAGAAAACCTTTTTCGCTTGTATGAGCAAAATCAACCATTACTTATCGTTTTCTACCCTGGAGATGACACACCTGTATGCACAGCTCAACTCTGTGACTATAGAGATGGGATAGAGCAATTTCGAGATTTTGACATTGATGTAGTTGGTATTAATAGAGACAGTATTGAGTCCCATAAGAAATTCAAAAAAAAATATCAGCTCCCATTTCGTTTGTTGAGCGATCCCGAAGGTAAAGTTGCAGAAATTTTTGGATGTAAAACTCTTTTAGGAACTGTGAATCGTGCTGTGTTTTTGTTAGATAAGGAACAGAATTTAATTTGGTATCACAAAGAGGTGCTATCACTGTTTCGAAGAACAAAAGAGGAATTATTGAATGTTATAAGAGAACTAAGAAAACAAGGAAAACTTTGATATGCTTATAATTCATGATTTAGACTCTTTTCGTCCTGACTGGAGTCATGCAAATATCACTCTTGGAGTATTTGATGGAATTCACATAGGACATCAGGAACTCCTAAAGAGAATCCAAAGAAAAAGAGATTCTTACAAAAGGATTTTAGTCACATATCATCCGCATCCTGATATAGTGTTAGGGAAACGACGTGAGAAATATGGAATGGAACTTTTCACTTATGAAGAAAAGGTATCTTTACTACAAAAATATGATATTGATGTAGTAGTAGTACTGCCATTTACCCAAGAATTAGCGAATACTACTGCAGAAATCTTTTTAGAAAAAATCTTAGTAGAAAAGTTAAAAGCAAAATACATTGTGATCGGTTATGATCAATGTTTTGGGAAAGGACGTGAAGGTAATTTTGAATTTTTAAAAAAAAGAGAAGAAAAATATGGATATCATGTAGAACAGTTATCTCCAGTAAAGATCGATGATAAGATTGTATCCAGCTCAAGGATTAGAGAACTCCTAAAAGCAGGAGAAATCCGACAAGCTAACCTTCTTTTAGGAAAAAATTTTTTTATCACTGGGACTGTTGTGAAAGGTTTTCAAAGAGGTAAACTTATTGGTTTTCCCACAGCCAATTTGGATGTCCCTCTAACAAAGGTAATTCCGAAGATTGGAGTTTATATTGGTTATTGTGAACTTGGTGGAGTGTTATACAAAGCGATGATTAATATTGGCTTTAACCCTACATTTAATAATCAACTTTTGAGTATAGAGGCTCATATTTTAAACTTTGATAAATTGATTTATGGTGAGATCGTAAAGTTCCATTTTGTGGATCGTATTCGAGATGAAATGAAATTTTCTAGCGTAGATGAACTGCGAAATCAACTCCAAAAAGATAGGGAAATGGCAGATAAACTTCCAGAGTGTGAGAAGTGTTTTTAAATCTTTATGTTTATTTGGTATAGACTTTTTACATTATCAGAGGGAGTATAAGTAGAGATTTCAATATCTCTAAGTTCTCTTGTAGCTACAAGATGTTGGATTTTCCCTTTCTCAAATATTGGGATTAATTTTCCTGTTAAAAACAAAAGAAGTAGTTCTTTTAGCTTTAATTTTGTGTTCTCGAAATAAACAAAAGAGTCCCCATAATATAAATTCAATTTTGTTAATGCTTGATAGAAATAAAAATTCTCATTCCATAATAACAAGGGATGTTTATTGAGATATTCTCGAAACACTTCCTCTAAAGAATAAATTCTTTTTTTCAAAGTTATGAAAGGTAAATTGATAGGAGATAGAAGAACATAAAAATAAAACTTCAGTAAATATTTCTCTTGGGTTTCATGATAAAATTGAATTTGGGTTTCTTTTTCTAACCATGTTTTCCAAAAGAATAGTTCTCTTTTCGGGACTTTTTTTAATGCTCCAATTAGAAAGTGATTCTTTAAGAAAAAACCATCTTCTAAGATGATTTCGTAAAATTCAAGAGGTAAGTAAATATAATCATGAAATTCAATCAAGGGAAAGTCGATTTCGGATATTTCCCACCCTTCTTCTTTTAATAGGAATCCACCCTCTAAAAAGATTTGTTTTGTAATATGGTTTTTATCACTCAAAAGATGTTCTTTGAAGATGGGAAGAAATTTTCGTTTTAAAATGCTTTTTAATTGTTTTTGTAGTTCTTCTTTTTTCGAAGTGTTTCGTAAAACCATTCCAAGTAATTTTTCTATATTAAGTATAGCCTCACCCTTTAAGTATGGAAGTATATCTATGATATAAAAAGACATAATGAAAAGTATACATTAAAATCCAAAATTTGTCAATTCGAATTGACTAGCACTATATAAAAAAAAAAATAGGAGTATGGCAAGAAAATGTCAAATCTCTGGTAAAAGAACCCAAGTGGGAAATACGATATCGCACTCACACAGAAAAACCAAGCGAAAATTCAAAGTAAACCTATTCAAAAAAAGAATCTATATCCCAGAAGAAGATCGGTTTGTCACTTTGAGAATTTCTGCGAGAATGTTAAAATCCTTAAATAAAACAGGAATTAAAACCCTAATCAAAAAATACGGACAAGATCTAAAAGTTTTAGAGAAAAAGTAAAATCATCCCTGATGAAATTACAAAATCTAAAAAAAAAACTTATATCTCTTGATGAGATCAATGAAAAACTAAAAAAACACCTTGATTTTGAAATTTATCACGCTAGCGAAAATCAATTTTTCGTAGAGTTAAAACCCATTGAAGAATACACAAAAGATTCAATAGTTTTTTTAAACAATAAAAAGTTCATTCAATACTTAAATCCTCAAACTCCTCCCAAAGCTGTTGTTACAAATAAAGAAATTTTTTTATCGATTAAGGAAAGTTATCCAAAAACAGTTTTTTTCGTTTCCAAGAATGTGGATGTTTTTCGTGCATTATTTTTGCAACATTTCTTTGATTACGAACTATGGGATGTGAAAGAAGAACATTACGTCCATCCCTCTGCTGAGATACATCCAAGTGTTGAGCTCCCGCAAAAAATCTACGTAGGTCCCAACGTTGTGATTGGAGAAAACGTAAAATTGGGGGAAAACGTATATTTAGGGGCAAATGTAGTAATTGAAGCTGGTGTTCAAATTGGAGATAATACTATCTTATTTCCGAATGTTTATGTGGGGTGGGGTTGTATCATTGGAAAAAATTGTCGAATCCATCCTGGAACAGTGATAGGTAGCGAGGGTTTTGGTTTTGCGCAGGATGAACAGTTTCGGCATTATCGTATACCACAGCTCGGGATTGTAGAAATTGAAGATGATGTTGTCATTGGTGCAAATTGTTGCATTGATCGAGCTACTTATGATAAAACAATCATTCGAAAAGGGGTAATCACAGATAATTTGATCCATGTCGCTCATAACTGCGATATAGGAGAAAATTCCATCCTTGTTGCTCAAGTGGGAATTGCTGGGTCTTCAAAATTGGGAAAGCGCGTTATATGTAGTGGTCAAGTGGGGATTGCTGATCATGTCCAGATTCCTGATGATACAATACTTCTGGGTAGAACTGCTGTGTTGAGTGACATTCCAGAATCAGGGATTTATTTAGGTTATCCAGCGATTCCTTCTGCGAAATTTCATCGTATCCAGCTACACTTACAAAAGCTCGAAGAATACGCAAAAGAAATCAAAGCCCTAAAAAAACGTATGGAAGAATTAGAAAAGAAACATCAATAAAATTCATTAGAGTGTTCCCTATAGTTTGGCTTGACGTTTCCGTTTGATTAAAACCAATGGATAGTGGAGGAGTGGCCGAGTGGTTTAAGGCGGCGGTCTTGAAAACCGTTGTACCCTGGCGGGTACCGTGGGTTCGAATCCCACCTCCTCCGAATGGGGAGAGGTGGCCGAGAGGCTTAAGGCAGCGGTTTGCTAAACCGCCGTAGTACAGAAATGTGCTACCGAGGGTTCGAATCCCTCCCTCTCCGAAGTTGTATAAAAATTATGGCTGATAAGATAAAACAAATCCAACAACAAATCAAAAGTAAAATCGAAAACGGAGATGAACTCTTAGCGGTAATTTCTTACGTTCCTCTCGTAGGATGGATTATTGTTTCTTTGAAGTCCCAAAAAAACGATCCTTTGGTGGAATTTCATAAGGATCAAGCAAAAGAAATCAATTTGTTTATTGTTTTAGTTTATATTGTTCTTTGGTTTTTGGAAAATTTTCCTCTGTTTCGATGGCTGTTTGGTGAAAATCAACTTCTTCATCCTTTAACTGAAACCGTCTGGATTTTGAGCCTTTTGGGTTATCTTTATGTTACTTTTGTTGGTATATACAAAGCCTTTAATGATGAAGTTTGGTCCTATCCATTCCGAGAAACCATAAAGGAAAAAATAGAAGAAATTTATAAAAGGTTCATAAAAAATAAACAAGATAAAAGTTAATTTTGAGTTATTAGAAAATCCCATAAAATCATGAAAACGATTTACTTCATTTTTTTAATAAAAATTTAGCTTTACTTTATGAATCCTCGTTTTTTATTGGATTTTATTTCTTTTGGCATTCTTTAAAACTTTTGATACCTAATCAGGAAGGTTGACAACGCTCAGTTTATTGTTGCAAGGAAATTTAGAGTTAAACGATTACTTTGGGAATCCAGAAGAATATTTAGTGTTAGATTCAAGTAAAGTTGAAAAAAGCCTATTTGTTTTTTGATTATGATGGAAAACTATATTACCTTCCGGGCATGACACTTCTATTCGAGCTATTGGTATTCATTTCACCAAAAACAAAAGTGATTACATTTTATAATTGGAGATATCTTTTAGGTGCTGTTCCTTTTGCTTATCTATTATTCTATGATCATGTAGTTGGTGGTTATTATATACGAAACCAAAAAGTAAAAGAAGATAGCATCAAGTTTAGCTTTGATCAATTCTTTGAAGTCCTATGGCTAAATTTTTTCTCACCTACTACTAAAGAAATATCTGTTTTATGCCATTTTATTAATAGTATATGTGGTCTTATTGTTTGATTTTGTTTATAATAAACAAAAGTAATATTTTTTTGAGTGGGTGATTTTCCATGATTCTTTTTTATGGAAAACTAAAATTAAAGATATAAGATACATTTATCACTTTGCCACTAAAATTCCAGAGAATACGATTTTATTTCAAACTGAAAAAATCATAAAATTTTATAAAAATGAATTCAATAGAAACTTAAAAAAATCTCATTCCTATTCCTGTTTTATGGGATATTAATTTATTTTTTCCCAAAGGAAAATATGAGATTTTACTACTTACTTCTCCAGATAACTTTTTAGAAATCCAAGGGAAACATTTTGAAGTTGTCTAACAAAAACCACACACAATCAAAATAAAAGTTAACGCCTTTACTGAACTAACAATTAAAATTATGCATTCCAAGCCTCATAACTTTGAGGTAAAAGGTATTACAAACACGAAGCTTGATGGATGACTCTTTGATTCTGATTTGACGATGTTAAATTGGCAAAAAACATGTATATTGCAATTATAAGGAGAGGTGACCGAGAGGCCGAAGGTGCAGCACTGGAAATGCTGTGTACTCCCAAAAGGAGTACCGAGGGTTCGAATCCCTCCCTCTCCGAAAAACCCTTCAATTCTTTCAGATAAGTCTCAGAAAAAATTGATTTTTTTGACAAAAACGTAAATCATGTTCATTGAGGGGAACCTATGAAAAAAATCCAAGTATCAAGATATGTTTTAGTGAATTTACTTTTCGCTGCTTTTTTGTTGGGAACCTTTTTTAGTCCCTTATTTTACTCAGGATTTAAGCAATTTTGGAAATCTGGAACACTGCAAACGAATGCTGATCCTATTCCAGCCTCGGATCAGATCAGCGCTGTGGAAATTGAAAAAACGTTCATGAATGTTTACAATAAGGCTCAACCGTCAGTGGTTTATATTAAAACGAACATCTTAGTCCGTCCTCATGCTTGGTTTGATTTTTATCATCAGGTGGAAGGTGCTGGTTCAGGTGTGATCATCGACAAAGAGGGTTATATTGTTACCAATAGCCATGTAGTAAAAGGAGCTTCGGTAATTGAGGTTTATTTTAGTGATGATACAAGAGCTATCGCCAAACTTGTAGGAAGGGACGAAAACTCAGACATAGCTCTGATCAAGGTTCCTGCATCGGATAAACTACAACCCGCAGTTTTGGGAGATTCTGATAAAGTCAAACCGGGACAGCTGGTCTTTGCGTTGGGATCACCCTATGGATTAGCAAGAACCTTTACGTTTGGGATTGTGTCAGCTGTTACTCGATATATTGATAATACGAAGTATTCAAGGATCCAAACTGACGCCTCCATCAATCCTGGAAATTCAGGAGGTCCTTTGTTGAACATCTATGGAGAGGTGATAGGTATCAATCAATCCATAATTTCTCCTGATGGGAAGGGTGGAAGTGTCGGAATCGGATTTGCTATTCCTATTAATGAAATCAAAGAAACCATTGAAATCCTAAAAAAAGAAAAACGTGTCATTGGTAAAGCAGCACTCGGAATCAGTGTAGCAGAAGTCAATGAAGGATTAAAAGAATACTTAGGAATACCAAGAGATCAAAAAGGAGTGGTTGTTCGTTTTGTTGTTCCAGGTTCTTCAGCGGATAAAGCAGGAATCCAAGAAAATGATTTTATTTATAAATTAAACGATCAAAACATTGAATCCACAGAAGATTTAGTGAGGGCAATACAACGTGCCGGTATTGGAGCTGAAGTAGAATTACACATCATACGCAAAGGAAATCGAATCAAAATCAAAGCCATCGTAGGAGAAGATTTGTCATAAATGCTTACCAAAGCTCATTGGATCCACTTTCCTTCGATTGACTCAACCAATGATTATTTGCTCCAACAGGATTTTGAACACGGAACAATCATCACAGCCGATTCCCAACAAAGAGGAAAAGGACGAAAAGAACGAAAATGGAAAGATGTCCCCAAAAAATCGTTTCTTTTCTCACTTGGACTATATATCGACGATTTTGAACGTTATAGCTACTTTTCGCTGGTGGTTGCTTTGTGCGTTGTTGAGTCATTGTATGCCATGATGAAGCAACTCAGTCTCTCAGAGAAGACATTTTATATCAAGTGGCCTAATGATGTTTTGATGAGAGATGAATCTCAAAACTTAGGGAAACTCGCAGGGATTTTGATTGAAACCCAATTCAAAAACAAGAAAACTTGGAAAGTTGTTGTTGGGATCGGACTGAATTGGTCAGCTACACCCTCAATCGATGAACCTGCTCTGTTTCCACCGGTTGCCTTGTTTTCTGAAAATGTGGAATATGAACCTCTATTTTACTTGGACTTTTTGATTCAAAAAATGAACGAACTTTCTCTCGAAAAACCTTATTCTTTTGAGTCTTACAAAGACTTGATACATCGTTATCATTTTTTAATGCATAGAAAGATACGTATAAATACAGAAGAATATGTAGTAGAAAATATTGACAATAAAGGATACTTAAGAATCCGCAACAAAGAAAATCAAATCACAACCATCAAAGATTGGGATGATAGGATTGTATTAGTATGAGCTATCTTTTAGCCGTTGATGTTGGAAATACGAATACCGTTTTTGGTTTGTTTGATGGTGATACTTTGGTTAGATCATGGCGCATTGTAACAAAAAAAGAATGGACCTCTGATGAACTGGGAGTCTATTTGAACAATTTTCTCCAGTCTGCCAATTACCAACCAAATTCTATCCATCAAGCCATTTATTCTTCTGTTGTTCCTTCGTTTAATCCCATTTTGGATAGAATGATTAAAGAATATTATCACTGCGATCCTATAAGAGTTGTATATAACATGAAATTGCCATTAAAATTCAAATATCCTCGTCCCTTTGAATTGGGGGCGGATCGGATCGTAAATGCTGTTGCTGGGATTACTCTTTATGGTAAAGATTTAATCATTGTGGATTTGGGGACGGCAACCACTTTTTGTTTAATCAAAGAAGGTGACTACCACGGTGGTGTGATAGCTCCTGGACTTCGTATGTCTATAGAAGCACTTCACGCTAAAACCGCCTTGCTTCCGTTAGTAGAATTTACGAAACCTCCCTCAGGAATCATTGGCGACAGTACCGTTCATTCTATACAAGCGGGTTTTTTTTATGGATGGGTGGGAATGTTGAAAGAAATCATCAACAACATGAAAGCAAAGTATTCAGAAACTCAATTTCAAGTAATAGCCACGGGGGGATTTTCCCAGATGATCCATCGTGAAGTTCCAAATCTGTTTGATATCGTAGATTATGATTTGACGTTAAAAGGCTTAAAGTTCATTTTTGATTATCAAAAGTCATAGATCAAAAAGCGACTTGAAATTCAATCCCTGAAGTTCTTTCAATGAAGTCCGTATGAAAATATAAGCTCCGTAATTTTTGATAAAATACCCGAAGACGAAAATGATTATGATGCATTACATTTGCATAAGAACCAAGAATCTGAGATACATAAAGAATCACACCAGGCACGAGAAACGCATATGATACAAGGTGTGGTCGCTTTGTTTGGCTTTCTAACTGATAAATATAAATCCCACCACCGAAAAAAATCAAATTCCAAAAAAATGCCAAAGTACCTTCAACATAGCTTCCAGTGTAGAAATACCCACTCCCTGGAATCATTAAAGATAAAAAAGAAGCTATCAAGGGATTTTTGAACTTTTCTTTTTGGAGTTGTTGGGTTTCTTCGATGATGTCTTCTGCTAATTTCTGAACTTCCTGATTTTGGCTTTCGTGTTTTAGTTTTTCGTAATACTCGATTGCTTGATGGAAATTCCCTTCTTCAAAATAGAGACTTCCGAAAATCAGTTTGGCGTAGTCTTTTTTCTCCTCAGGGATAGAAGAATTCATCAGAGCTCTCATTTTGACTAATGCCATAGGGTGAAATCCAAAACGAAAAGAAGCATAAAGTTGAATGTAATTTTCTGAAAAATCATGGCTTTCTTGGGATAAAATTTCTTGGATATATTGTAAATTGGGTTTTAGAAATTCTTTTTCTTTTAGTTGTAGATAGTTTAATAATAGTTTCGACTTTAAGTGATTATTGAAATATTTGTTTTTGTAGAGAAATTCATAATAAAACAAAGCATGAGTATAATACTTCTTTTTGTAGTAATAGTCTCCCAGTTGTAGATATTGATGCCAAACATTCTCAGTTTTGGGGAGAATGGGTTTTAGAGGAAGATTCAAAGGATCCGAAAAGATGGAGTTGTAAGAAATAAGATATAAGAGAAGTCCCAAACTACGAAATTTCATAAACTTTTTCTATTAATTCTTTTAAGTAATCTTGATTTTCTTTTTTTTGGATTTTTTGTAAAAAGTCTTTTAGGTCCTCAAAAGATTTCAAAGATAATCGTAGTTCTATAGGATGGGATTCAAAATCCTCGGGTAATTGTATCGATAAGTTTTGTATTTGTAGTCGATCTTCAAGAGTTTTTTTGAGTTTATAGGTGAGGATTTTTCTTTTGTAAAATAGAGGATATCGAGCTCCTACCACCATCTCGTAAATTTCGCTCTGGGGGAATGTTTTTTCAGGGTTTTCTTGATATTTGATGGCTAATTCTAAACTCGTTTTTGTTATTTCCTTTTGTTTTTCGAATGGAAGATCATAAAGATATTCTATGATTTTCATAATATAGTTTTTTTTGATCCGAAAGATATTTAAGATTTTCAACCAATCATTTTGTAATTCTTCATTTAGACGATCCCATAAACGAACAACCGATATGGGTAGTTCATAAAGCTCTAAAAGTTTTTCTGAGTTGGTATGAAAATCGGACCACTCTTTCCAATCACTCAAGGTTCTGTTGTGATAGCCCCAGTGAAAACTTTTTATAATTCCAATAGGATTTTTTTCAGGGAAGTGTCTATGCCACCATCGGGAAAGCTTCACATAATTCGGTTGATAGAAGTTCCAAAGGAATTCCCAGAATTCTTCTTTCTCGAGGTGATCTCGCTCAATGACTACAAAAAAACGTGATGATGGATTCCCCAAGAACCAATCATCATCAAGAATCACCGAAGGGAAAATTTGCTTCTTTACAGTTAAATCAAGATAGTATTGTTTTGATAGATTTTGGAGTTCCAAAGATTCTAAGAACTTCATAAAAAATGCATTTTCTTTTTTTGTGTTTTTTCTTTTTTGTTTTCTAATTCTGTGTCAAAGAAAAAAGTTCTGATTTTGGGATTTGGATTTACAACAAAATATTTCATTCGACACTTTGATATTGACTTTCGAGTTTTAACCAGAAAACCAGAAGACTTAAAAAAAGAGTGGGTGTGGACTGAAGATTTTTTTCCTGATGTAGTGATCGATACCATTCCGCCAGTTTATGAGGAAAACCAGAGGTTAATGAATCCTTTATACAAGGAAGTTTTGCTCCCTTTGTATCAACAAAAAAAGTTTGTCTATACTCACATTAGTTCTACATCAGTTTATCCAGAAGTTTCAATGGAATTTCATGAACAAACCGAAATTCCTTTTTTTTCGGAAAGAGGGATAAAACGTTGGGAATTAGAAGAAGCTGTCTTGATGTGGTTTCCTTATGCCTTGATAGTTCGATCTGGTGGCATATACGGACCTGAGAGGAATTTGGTTAAAAGTTTGAAAAATCAAGAATATCATTTAATACCGACGGAGAATAAAGTTGTATATCGTATTCATGTATATGATTTATGCCAGATCTTGATTGAGTTTTCATATCAAATCTATGATAGTGGGATTGAGGTAAGTCTTTTCTCAGGATATCAACGAAAGAATGTAATCAATGCCATAGAACCAAAAAATGAACCCATCCAAAAAGTATTGGAATTTATCCACAGGACCTATAAAATAGAAATCCCAAGAAGAAACCTCGAGCCACCCACTACACAACGAAAAATTATCAGTCTTTATACAAAAAACTTTTCTTTTCGTTTTCCTGATTTTCGGTCTGGTTTTTTGGATGTTTTTCCGCCTTCTTATGTTTAACGTGTTGTTTTGATTCCTTCTCTAACGTTATACACAATTTGGATTTTCATTCTGCTTGGGTGATTAGATGGCAGCGATGATGGGATCTTCTAAAAATCTTATTTGCAACATTTTCATAGAAAATCCGAAAGTTTCGATAATATAATACTTAATTCAATGCAGTATTTGTTATAGATGGTTCAAAAGTCAGGAAGCCCGATTTTCGGGCATGGCTGTGAATTCTGTTCCAGCTTGATTATATATTTTTTGTCTTCGTAAATACTATCGAAAACCTCAATCTTGGGGGTCCCAAGTGATTGTATGTAATCTTGCTTCCTTATGTAGGTTGGAGAAAAGACATGTTCCAATTCTTAACAATTTTTACAATCATCTGGTGGAACAATTCCAATTCTTTGTCCCAAAGAAAATAATTTGCATGCAACACAATAATTAAATGCCGCCTCAAGAAAACTGAACAATGCCAACAGAGAAAGAAAAAATACATATAAATTGTTAGGGTAAAATAGAAAAGAAATCAATAGAATGGATAAGCCACAAAACTTGGCAAATCGTTTTGGTCTTGGGGATACCCAATTTTCGGAAAATAACTGATATTTCTGATGGAGAGTTTCTACTAAAGAAGAAAAGAATGAACGATTCGGACCAAAGAGAAAAGTAAACAAAAAGTCAAGAAAAAGAAAACTCGTAATTACCAACGAAACAACGGGATGAATCAACCAAAAAGTGATCAAACTCAAAAGGGTTATCAAACTAACCAAGCTGGCATGCAATCTTACTTTTCTAGTATTTAAAAGTTCTGGATATGGTTTTAAAATTATAGTTTTCATATATACAAAATATGAATTGTGAGAAAAATGTCTACTCAAATTTTGGTTAACGATAAAAAATTTGGATTTGTTGTGGAATTTTGAAAGATTTATGTTCTATGCTTCTATGAGTGCAGAAAAAACAGAAATTCGAAAGGAGGCAAAACTCTACTGGAAAGAGTTTCTTAAAGATACAAAAAAAATTGAAAGGATGTTTGAATTTCTCATTCAAAGTCTCAAAATATATCAGCCTAAACGCATCTTTGCTTATTTTCCAATAGAGAATGAATTTCCTGTAGATAGAATCTTTGGTGTATTACAATCAGAGATTTATCTACCCGTTATCATCAATAATCAAGACATGAAGTTTAGTCTCTATAAGAAAGACGGTCAATTTTTTCCTTTGGGGGTGAATCATTTCGGGATAAAGGAACCGTTGGAAATGAAGGAGGGTATCCCCCAAGAAAATGATTTGGTGATAATTCCTTCTTTGGGATGCAATCAAGATTTTGTTCGTTTAGGAAGGGGAGGAGGTTTTTATGATCGCTATTTTTCGAAAAATCCAAGTTCCCGATTATCAATCAAACTTAGTATCATTCCTGAGGATCTAACTCAATTATCATTTATGGGGTTTGAGCACGACTTAATTTTAGATCTAATCATTACCGAAAATAATATTGTTTACAAACAAAAAAAAATCGAAAATATGTAGTTGTAAAATATGAATATGTATAGCAATGAACAGCAATATTTGATTTTCGAAACAGCTGAAAATATTTATGGGATTGATATATTAAGCATAACTGAAATTCTTAAACCGCTTCCTGTAACAAGACTGCCAAACGCAGAAAATTATGTATTAGGGGTAATTAATTTGAGGGGAAATATAGTGCCCGTTTTAGATGTAAGAAAGATTTTAAAAAATGAATATACCCAATTGACACCATATTCGAGAATAGTCGTTTGTTCTGTTTTTAACAAAAATCTCGGGATATTGGTTGAAAAAGTTCAGGAAGTTGTAACCTTGAAGAAAAGCCAAATTGAAGGAGTTGAGCTCAAGGGATTTTCAGAAAGTTTCATTGAGGGTGTAGGAAGGAGTAAAGAGAAATTGTTTTTGATTTTTAATTTACCTTTACTTGTAGGAGTCTATAGCCCTATGATGGAACAAAAAGAAAAATATCAAAAAGAAGCTTTAACCAATACAAAAGAATTGATAAACTAATTAGAATTCAGGTCTATGGAAGAAAAATACTTAGATCTATTTTTTGATGAGGTTCAAGAACACATTGATGATTTAAATCGCAGTTTATTAGAACTGGAGCAGGATTATACAAATCCAGAAATCATCAATGAAATCTTTCGGATAGCTCACACTTTAAAATCCTCTGCTGGTTTTGTTGGCTTAGAATACCTATCTCGTTTAGCACACAAAATGGAAGACTTATTTCAACTTATCAAAGATAAGAAGATTTTAGTCAAGACAGAACTAATGAATTTACTTTTTTCTTGTTTGGATGCCATAAAGAACTCTGTTGCAAGTTTTCAAGCAAATAGAGAAGAAGAAAAAGAAGTTCTAAACGAATTAGCAAAAAAGCTTGAGGAATACTCCATAAAAGAGGTTCAAAGCTTTAATAGCAGTGATATCACAAAAGCCAAGTCAGAAATTCATGATGTAAAAAAAACAAGTTCAGAGATACTGAAAGAAAAAGAAAAGGAATTTGAAGAAGCAAGATTATCAGAACAAAAAGAATTAATACAACAAGATGATAAAATTAAAATGAAGATTGAACTAACAGAAGAAGACCTTCATCAATTAACAAACATCGTTAGATATGATGAAAAGGTATTTCATGGGTATGTTCAATTAGAAGAAGAAGCACCCATGAAAAATCTACGCTTACTTTTAATTTACAATCGCTTGTTCAAAGCCTTACAAATTTACAAGATAGATCCTAGTCTAAATGAACTAGAAAGAAATTCCAACTTAAAAAGATTAGAATTTGTAGTTTATGGTCCCTTCAATCAGCAGCAGATCATAAAGTTATGTCAAATAGATTTAATAGAAAAGATATCCGTTAAAGAAATTGAACTTCAAAGAGGATTAAGAGATATAATGCCTTCTAAAACCATAAATCAAAGATTATCCCAAGAAATCTCTTCCTCGAAAGAAGGTGGCATATCCAAAGATAAAGAGCTTGATACAGAAAGTGTAATTAAATCAAAAAGCATCCGAGTACCTGCAGAAAAGATTGATTATATTTTAAATAACGTGGGAGAGTTGGTAATTACCAATTCAGGACTTCAAAAAATCTATGATGATTTAGTGAATGAATTTGGGGAAACTCAAACTCTAACGGAGCTGAGAAACAAAATTGAACAAGCTATTCGAATCGCACGAGAACTTCAATCAGGGGTGATGAAGATGAGGATGATGCCTGTTGGTGTCGTCTTCCAAAGATTTCATCGCCCTGTTAGAGATTTAGCTATGGGATTGGGAAAGAAAGTAGAACTGATTATTCAAGGGGAGGATACAGAATTAGATAAAAACATTATTGATTCTTTAAATGATCCCCTAATGCATTTAATCAGAAATGCTATTGATCATGGGATTGAACCTTCAGAAGAAAGAATACAAAAAGGCAAACCTGAGACTGGGACGATAATATTAAAAGCTTATCAAAGTGGGAATCATATCTTTATAGAAGTTCAAGATGATGGTCGTGGATTAAACAAAGAAAAAATTTTAGAAAAAGCAAAAAGTCTTGGATTACTCAATGAAAAAGAACAACTAACTGAGAATGAAATTTATCAATTTATCTTTCAGCCGGGTTTTTCTACTGCTGAACGAGTAAGCAACATAAGTGGTCGTGGTGTAGGAATGAATGTAGTGAAGGATGTTGTTGATCAATTCAAAGGTTCTATACAGATTAATACAACACCTGGTGTGGGAACCAGCTTTATTTTAATGTTTCCTCTTACTTTGGCTATTATTTCTACTATACATGTCAAAGTAGAAGATGAAGAATATGCATTTCCACTTTCTGATGTGGTTGAAACTGTACGGATATCACCTTCTCAAATTACTACATTGCAAGGGAAAAATATAATTAATCTACGAAAAGAAATAGTCCCTGTTTACGAACTCTCAGTTTTGATGGGATTACCTTCGAAATGGAATGGAAATGTTTACAAAAACATACCAGCAGAGGTTGATGAATCTGCAGCTGAAAATCAAAACAAAGAAATCCCAGTAGTTATCGTAAGTATTGGAAGTCGAAAAGTGGGGTATATTGTAGATGAAATGATAGGAAAGAGAGAAATTGTAATTAAATCTTTGGAACAAAATTATAAAAATATCTTGGGACTTATTGGTGCTTGTTTATTAGGGGATGGTAGTATAGTGATGGTTTTAGATGTGAATGGACTTTTAGAAATTGCGACACAAAACTATGATGCACAAATTCAAAAAATAAAACAAGATGAAGAAATTATAAATGCTATAAAAGTTTACAATCAAAAAGTGAAGGAACTATCCACAACATCAAGAAGAATAAAGAAAAAATCAAAAAGCTTACCTATTAAAGAAATTAAAGAAAAAGAAGAATTCATTCAAGAACCACAAGAACCAAAGAAAGAAACAGCAGTTGTCCATATAATAGAAAAAACAACAGATAAAAACAATGATGTATTGTTATCTTCAGCGAATCAAAATGAAGCAATCCAAATAACACAAAAAGAAATACAACAAGAGGATAAAACGTTAGATAAAATTGTTGTAATCGAGGAATTTCGCAAAGAAAAAGAAAGGCGAAAAGAAATAGGGTTAGAAATATTCAAAGAAGGTGATTCTATAGTTAAAGATGAGAAGCAATTTTTATCAGAAAAGGATTATGAAAAATTATACTCTGTTGTGAACTCAGGAATGATAAACGCTGGTTTGGTTTTAACCCAATTATTAGGAGTTACAATTGATGTTTCTGTTCCAGAATTTAAAGCAATTGAATTTCATGATATGGAGGAATTGATTCAGCCCGATAAAAATTTTTATTCTATTTTCTTAGAAACTGGAGGTGAATTCGAATCTTTGTTGTGTTTGGTCTTTGATGAAGATCGAGCAATAGTTACTGCAGGAGAATTAATGGGTATACCTATGGAGCAAAGAAAAGTCGAAAACATCGACATCGAGGATATAAAATCTGTTCTTAATGAGTTGACTAACATAGTTGGCTCTAGTCTACTGAATGAGATTGCTAACCGAACAAACATGACAATAAAACCAAGTGTCCCTGAACTTCATTTATTTGATAGAAAAAAACTAATGGAATATATTTATCAAAAAAAACAAACGAAACAAAATGAAACAATTATCTACATCGGAGCTGACTTTTTAAGAGAAGAAACAGAATTATTA